>NZ_SGTV01000019.1:0-60888 GCF_005435035.1 Halorubrum sp. SD690R
TATCTGGGGTGACCACCGCCGGAGCCCCAGCCGTGGGGCGGGCAGAGGCGACGCAAGCGCCGCAGGGGCGAGTGAAGCGAGCGACGAGGAGCGTGGTTCGAGAGAGCGAAGCTCTCTCGTCGTCACGAGACGCCTTCGGCGTCTCGAACGACAGCGAGCGTCTGCCCGCCCCGCGGCTGGGGCTCCGGCGGTGGTCACCCCAGATAGGCGCTAATAGACGAGGCCAACAGACGGCCGAGAAGTCGAGGCTTCGGGCGTTCACGCGGACGGACGAACCGCTACACCCGAGCCGACTTAAAAGAACGTCGCGAGCCCCAGCGCCTCGAGGAGCGGGACCCCGGCGGCGATCGAACCGATCAGATACCCACCGATCGCGCCGCCGTTCAACAGCGGGAGCCCCGCGTGCGCTCGCCCCCGAATCACCCACCGCATGAGGACGAGCAGCCCGCCGAGGGTCCCGACCATCGCGAGCAGCGCGGGGAGGTTGACGCCGAGGAGGGGGACGGCGAGGTTCGCGGCCGGCGAGAACGTCGCCGCGCTGGCGATCAGCACCGTCGGGATGACGGCGTCGCCGAGACCGATGAAGAAGGCGTCGCGGTCGCCCGGCTCGGGCGAGTCCGGAACCTCGCCTGCCGCGTCGGCGTCCGGGCTCGTGTCAGCCGCCGCGTCTACATCGCCTTCCGCTTCCGCGTCGGTTTCGCTGTCCGCATCGACCTCCTCGTCCGCGCCGACCTCCGCGGCCTCGTCGCTGGCCGCCTCTCCGTCGAGCAGGGAGTACGACACCGACAGCGGGATCACCAGCACGACCGGGATGTTCAGGTCCATCACGCCCTCCGCGAGCGACAGCATGTGTTCGGTGCCGTAGACGGAGACCGCGTCGTAGACAGCGAGGACGGCGAGGAGGATCAGCGCGGGCAACAGGCCGAAGGAGATACCGAACAGCCCGGCGGCGCCCGCGCCCATCAACACCCCCGCGGTGTCGATCACGTACCACTCGGGGTGGACGAGCAGGCCGACTGCGACCGCGACCGCGGGGACGGCCGCCGCGAGCGGCGGAACGAGCGCGGAGAACACGTACCACGAGAGCCACGCCGAGACGCCGACGATCAGCAGCCGGATCGCCCCGTCGAAGTCGTACCGGAACGCCGCCAGCATCACTCCGGTCATCGCGACGATGGCGACGACGTACAGCACGCTGTTCGCGGGGTTGTCGGGGTTCTCGACCGCCTGATAACCGCTCGCGGCGAACTCCGGGACCAGCGCCAGCGCGCCCACCTGAACGACCAGGAACAGCCCGACCACGAAGGCGACGCCGCGGTACTCGCGGGGGAACATTCGACCGTCGGTTCGTCGGCCGAGGGTTTCGTCCTTGCGCTTCGGGCCGCGGGCGCCGACGGTACCGACCGCTATCGAGGAATCGGCGGCGCACAGAAACGGGTTCGGGCTCGGTGTGGGAGCGGGTGGACCCGAACCCAAGCCGACGGACGACGGACGGTGGAAGCGAGTGGCCGGCCGGCCCGCCCGAAACGGGATGGGGCCGGCCGGATTCGTCCGCGGCATTTACCTACTCAGCCGAGCGACGTAAGAACGTATCGCCCGAGTTATCAGCACGGATATTTTCATTGGCGGACCGGACCATGAGCCGTGGCGGAGGCTCACGGCTTGGAGATGACGGAAGGAGATGAGTCGAGGAGCGGTGGGCGAAAGGGGAGGAGTCGAGGAGTGATGGGCGAAAGGCGAGGCGGCGGCGAGAGGCGGCGGGCGGCGGCCGGACAGCGGACCCCCGGGCTGTCGTCGGCGTCGCCGCCCGAGCGGTCGGGACGGGCGCGCGGATCGATTAACGCCGAATTCCAACGAGAAAAGCGTCGGTCTTCGGCAAAATAGGGTATGTGCCTCACGCGTATAAATGTGTGAGATCCGGATCCGGTCGAGGGGGCGTTCGTCGCGGGAGACGACGCGCCGCGAGCCGGCTCAGCGACGGTCGCGGAGCGCGGGGAACTCCTCGCGGACCGTCGCGACCCGCTCGGGGTCCACGGCGGCGGTGACGACGCCCGGTTCGTCGCCGACCGACGCGAGCGCGGTCCCCCACGGGTCGTACACCGCGCTCCGCCCGCAGAGTTCGTCGTCGCCGAACCGACCGCTCCCGTTGACCGCGGCGACGTACGTCAGGTTCTCGATGGCCCGCGCCCGTCCGAGCGTCCGCCAGTGCTCGATCCGCGGATACGGCCACGCGCTCGGGACCAGCACGCACTCGACGCCCCGATCGGCCATCGCGCGGAACTGCTCCGGGAATCGGAGGTCGTAGCAGGTCGTCACCCCGACCGTGACGCCCGCGAGGTCGACCACCGGCGTCCGCTCGCCGGGCACCATCCGGTCCGTCTCCTCGGAGCCGTAGCCGAACAGATGCCGCTTCCGGTAGACGAGCCGGCGCTCGCCGTCGGCGTCGAAAAGCACCGCGGCGTTCGCGAGCCCGGACTCGGCCGGGACCGCCAACCCGTCCGCGGCCGACGCCGACAGGTCCTCGACGACCGTGCCGGCGAGCACGGCCACGTCGTTCGCGTCGGCCGCGGCCGCGAACCGGGCGAGGCGGTCGCCGGCGAGGCTCTCCGCGGCGCGGCCGTACGAGTCGAACGCGAAGTACCCGACGTCGAACAGCTCGGGGAGGACAACGAGGTCCGCGCCCTCGGCGGCGGCCCCCCGGATGCGGTCGAGCGCCCGCGCGACGTTCGCCTCGACGTCGCCGCCCTCGACCGCCAGCTGGACGCCGGCGAGCCTCATGCCGGCGAGGCGAGCGAGGCCCGGAGCGCGTCCTCCAAGTTGTCCAGTTCGGCGTCGAAGTTGCGCTTGAAGAAGGACTCGACGCCCGGGAGGCTCCCGTCGACGACGAACTCGTTGGCGAGCCGACAGCCGCCGTCGTCGGTCTCGGTGATCTCGTGTTCTCCGGTCACGCGGAACGCCCGCGACTTCCCGACGAACTTCACTCGGTTCGGCGGGTCGCGCGCGACCTCCTCCGTCTCGACGTCGATCGTCGAGCGGATCATCGGTATCGGGAGCGCGACGTGCCAGGTCGCGGTTCGGTCGTCGTGAACTTCGAAGGAGTCGACCACGCTGATGGCGCCCGCGCGCTGCTCCGCGTCCGAGATGAACGCCCACACGTCGGCTGGCGGCGCGTCGAACTCGAACGTCCGGGAGACTCGAACGGTCATACGTCTCCGTTTAGGGCTACGGGTGTTAAAATTGCGCGTCGACGGAGTCGACCGCGAAGGACGGGGCGGGGCGCCGGGGGATCGCCGGCGCGAGCCTCACCCGTCGGGCGTCACGCGCCAGGTCGTCGACTTGGCGCGACCCCACTTCTCGATATCGACGTCGTCCGACTTCTCGGCGAGGCGGGGAAGCCGCGAACCGACCTGTTTCGCGGTGAGTCCGATCGCGTCGGCGATCGTCTTCGAGCGAACGTACCGCTCACCACGGGTGACGCTGTCCGTGAGGTACGCGAGGATCCGCTGTTCCTCCTCAGTGTACTCGCTCATTGTCCCGTCTACGCGTCTGACGCTATTAACGGTTTCTCGTTCTGGAACCGGACGGCCGGTCGACGGCGGGGAGCGCCCGGTCAGCTGAACAACTGAACCGCGCCGACGGCGAGCGTCGCGAAGACGAACGCGCCCGCGAACCCCCACGCTTTCCCGAGCTGCCCCGGGTACGCTAGCATCACCACGGCGCTGACGGCCGCGACGGCGCCGAGCGCGAGCGCGACGCCGACCTCTTTGTCCGATTCGATGGAAGCCTCGCTCATACGAACCGCTTCGCGGGGGGCCACTTAGTTCATACGAACCGCGTGACGCCGACGGCTGGTAGTCACCGGAGGCAGCCGTGACGCGGGCGCCACGCCCGCCTCAGATGATCTCGACGTGTTCGGACGCCTCGTTGAGGGCGAGATTCGCGGCGATCTCGGCGTTCCGCATGGCGTACTCGGCGGTGTGCTGGAGACTGACGAGCACCTCGCGGGTCATGAGCAGCGTCTCGTTGTCCAGGTCGTTCGGCAGCTCGTCGAGGATCTCTTGTTCGCGGTCCTCCAGCCGCGAGAACAGGTCGCGGCACTCGACGGTGAGGTCGTAGTCGCGCTCGACGACGGCGCGGACCGCGAGCGCGGTCAGCTCGTCCACCTGATCGGTGAACTCGCGGATCTGCCGCATCGTCGCGCTGTCGACGTCGAGGGTGTGCCCGTCGGCCTCCATCACGATCTCGGCGATGTCCTCCGCGTTGTCGGCGGTGAGTTCGAGGTTCTTCGCGACGGAGCGGTAGCCGATGAGCGGGAACCCCTCTTCCAAGCCCACGGCGCGCGCGAGGTTCGGGTTCTGGTAGGCGGTGAAGATGAGCCGCAACAGGAGGACGAAGATCTTGTTCGCCTGCCGCTCGCGGTTGAGCGCGCGCTGCGCGAGGTCGGGGTTGCCGTGCGCGAGCGCCTTCACGCCCTCGCCGCGCATGGTGGAGCCGGTGTTCTCCAGCCGTTCGAGGAGGTTGTCGAGGGTGAAGTCCTCGGGGTCGACGGAGCAGCGGATCGAGATGTCCTCGGGCGTCTCCTCGATGACGCCGAGCCCCATCAGCTGGGTCTCCGCCTTGTAGACGGCGTTGATGTGTTCGCTGTCGAGCGCGCCCTCGCTGCGGACGTGGATCACGCGCCGCCCCAGTACGTACTGCGCGACGATCGCGCGTTCGAGCGAGCGCGCGTCGAGCGCGTCGGCGTTGATCACCGCCTCGGACTCCTCGGAGCTCACAGACTCGGGAAGCACCGTGAGGGTCCCCTTCCCACCCATTCGGAGCGACACCTCGTCGCCTTTGTTCACGCCGTGTTCCTGCGCCCACTCGGCCGGAAGGGTCATCGCCAGCGTCGACGGCCCCAACCGTTGGACCTTCCGCGTTTCCATACGCCACCGTATCGCGGGATAGACCTTAACCTTGTTCCCATGTTCATTATACGCAGCATCGAATATACAAGGTGATCGAGCCGGGCCGAAGGCCGACGGATGTCGACCGCGTCCGTCGGCCGCGCAACAGCGCGTTCGATCCGCGCGTTTATGTCGGTCAGGAAGGGAGAGATGGTATGACCGAGCGGGTACTCGTCGTCGACGACTCCTCCTTCCAGCGGACCGTCGTCCGCGACGCGCTGGAAGACCGGTTCGAGGTCGTCGACGAGGCGGAAAACGGCGCTGAGGCGGTCGAGCTGTTCGAGGCGTACGAGCCGGACGCGGTGTCCATGGACGTCGTGATGCCGGAGATGACCGGGATCGAGGCGACCGCGGCGATCAAAGACCGGTGGCCCGACGCGGTGATCGTGATGTGTACGAGCGTCGACCAACAGGAGAAGATGATGGAGGCGGTGAAGGCGGGCGCCGACGGCTACGTGACGAAGCCGGTCGACGCTGTGGAACTGGTCGGCGAGTTCGAGAGCCACCTCGGGTAAACGCCCTTTCGGAGTCGAGTCTCGACGAGGAGAAGTGTGCTCCCGCGGGGACGGTCAGACGGGGTCGAACGAGCGGAGGATCGCTGCGAGCGCGCTCGCGAGTTCCTCGAACCGGTCTATCTCCATCGAGTCGGTGGTCGCCCAGACGCCGTGGTCGTTCGCGATCACGCGCGTTAGGTAGCCGTTCACGAACACGCGAACCGTGAACCGGTAGTCGCCGAGTTGGGTGTCCGCGTACATCGACTGCGCGTGGAACCCCTGTCGCTCGTTCTCGGCGAAGCCGACGAGATCGGCGGTCTGGCTCAGGTCGCTGCGGAGGTACAGCTGGTCGATGTCGTCGTGCGTGAAGTAAGTGAGGCTCCGCAGTTCGTCGCCCGTCGCCGTGCGAGCGGCGCTGAGCAGTTCGTCGACGCGTGCGTCCGAGGGCTGAGACATACACACATGATCAGTGTTCACATACATGAGTGTGGGTGGTCGCGGCACCCACGGACGCGGCGCCGGCGAAGGCGACGACGCCCGGAGGGGACCGTCGCGGCGGCGAGGAGGGACAGAGTTTAGCGACTCCCCCGTGATCGCTCGTCTGATGACCGATCACGACGGCGTCTGCGTCCTGTTGCCGACGATGAACGAGGCCGAGACGGTCGCACGCGTCGTCGCGGACTTCCGGGACGCCGGATTCGAGAACGTCTTGGTTATCGACGGCGGCTCGACGGACGACACGCAGTCGATCGCCTGCGATTCCGGCGCGCGCGTCGTCGAACAGTCCGGCCGCGGGAAGGGGCAGGCGGTCAGGGAGGCGGTCCGCGACCACGTCGAGGCCCCGTACGTGCTGATGGCGGACGCCGACGCCACGTACGACGCGGACGACGCGGCGGCGATGCTCGACCCGCTCTTCGACGGCGAGGCCGAACACGTCGTCGGGGATCGCTTCGCGGACATGCGCCCGGGTGCGATGACGCGCCTGAACCGGGTCGGCAACCGCCTAATCAACCTCGCGTTCCGGGCGATCCACCGCGAGGACTACGGCGATATCCTCTCGGGGTACCGCGCGTTCACCCGCGAGTCGTTCCTGCGGCTCCACCTCACCGCGGACGGGTTCGGTATCGAGACCGAGATGGCCGTCGAGTGCGTGAAGAACCGCGTCCCGGTCGCCGTGGTCCCGATCACGTACCGAGAGCGGCCCGGCGGCTCCGCGACGAACCTCCACCCTGTCCGGGACGGTGGGGTGATCTTCCTAGAGCTGTACCGGAAGGCGAAGACGAACAACCCGCTGTTCTACTTCGGGAGCGTCGGCGTGGCGTCGACCGCAGCGGGAATCGCGATGGCGTCGTTCGTGCTGTACCGGTACCTCGCGTTCGGGATCAGTCACGAGGTGGTCGCCGTCGGCGCGGTCGGCGCGACGATCCTCGGGATCCAGCTGCTCGTGTTCGGCTTCCTCGCCGACATGATCCACACCCTCCACCGCGAGCAGATCGCACGCTACGATCAGGCCGTCGGCGGCGGAGCGACAGGGGGCTCTGCGGCGGCCGGCGACGGCGGGGAGGCCTCCAGACCGGACGAAACTCCCGAAGCGAGAGAACCGGAGCGGTGACCCGGCGGGAGCCTGACGCGGTCGGCGAGCGAGACCGACGCGACGGTTAAGCCGGGGAAGGCGAGGACGACCGACGAACACCGAACCGGAGAGCGGCGGACGACGATCCGCCTCGCGAGGGCAGACGACCGAAGCCGACTCGCACGCCGCGATGACGGGAGAGACGCTGTCTACGTTTCGTTTCGGAGAGGGACAGAAAACTATATTTCCGGTAAAATGTGCGTTCTAATCATGAATACGTCCCTAAGACCGGCGATCACTAACACGGATGTAAGATGATCGTCCCTAACAACTATCCATAAGTCTGAAGTTTTTTATACACACAATCTTACTACTTGGTATGCCACGGCGAAACATTGAGAATCGTGATGATTCCCGGCATATCGGCCGGCGACAATGGCTCTCCGCGCTCGGCCTCGCCGGCGCCGTAACGCTCGCCGGCTGTTCCGGAAACGGCGGTGACGGGTCGGACGGCTCTGGCGGCGGGGGCGGCGAAGTCGAGGTTCCTGATTTCCCCCGGTTCGGGGTCGGTGACCTCTACGGATCGGAGGTCACTCGCAACCTGGCACGGGAGGCGTTCGAGGAGTCGGAATACGACTACGGCTTCGACGGGGACGTCATGGTCAACCCCGAAGGAGACCAGGTCGAGATCGACATCTATCACAGCGCCGCCTCCGAGACCAACCAGCTCCTCGCGGAGTTCATCGCACAGGAACTCGAGAACAACCTCGGTATCAGCGTCACTCCCGAAGCGATCGACGGGACTCGGTTCAGTAACGAGTACTACTCGGGGGACCCCGAAGGCGGGACGGATACGGTTAACGGCGAAGAGGTGGAGTGGTCGAACCCCGGACCGCGGAACCCGGGGCCGCGCTCCGTCACGAGCAACGAGGCGTGGGATATGTCGGTCAACTTCGGGCTGAACACGTACCCGCTCAACCCCCTCACGAACCAGACGTTCTTCGACGGGGCGAACGCGAACTTCAACCCGGTCGGCTACTACCCGCAGTTCGACGTCGAGTCCCTGTTCGAGCAGGCGAGGCAGGCGACGAGTCGGGACGAGATCCGGCAGGCGTTCGTTGACATCTTCGCGAACCTCGCGCGCGAACAGCCCTACATCATGCTCACTCTGGGCGACGATATCATCGGGTACAACCCCGACCTCACCGGTCCGATCGAGAACTTCTCGAACGGCTGGGACCTCCCGGCGTGGCACATCGACGACCCCAGCGTGTCGGGCTCGTACGACACGGTCACGGGAGCCAGTTTCAACACGCTGAACCCGCTGTACAATAACGAGTCCGGGGCCGGAACGGCCATCGAGCGCGCGATCGATCCCGGCTACACGTTCGACGAGAACCAGGAGTACTTCCCGCTTTTGTACGACATGTCCACGGAGGACGGCGAGGTGTGGACGTTCGAACTCCGTGATAACCTCCAGTTCAGCGAGCCGTACGGGCAGGTCACCGCCGAGGACTTCGTCTATCAGATCCAGGAGGTCCAACAGGCCGATTGGGCGAACACCGCCGACTCGGACAGCTGGGAGGGCGTCGAAGTCGAGCAGACCGGGGAACTCGAGTTCGAGGCGACGCTGGAAACGTCGAACGTGCTGTGGCCCCAGACGTACGACCCGTACCTCTACCCGATTCCGCGTGCCCTCCTCGAACCGTACGTCGAGGAGGAGGACGTGGAGGGGCTCCAGCAGGACGAGGAGCTCCTCGAACTCCAGTTCTCGGGGAACCTCGGGCCGTTCGAGCTCGAAGAGTGGAACCGCGGCTCGGGTACCGAGTACGTCCGGAACGACGAGTACTACCTCCGGGACATCGACGAGGGGCCGGACCTGTTCTCCGAAGGGCCGCTCTTCGAGGAGGCGTCGATCAGCGTCGTTCAAGAGCAGGCGTCGCGTCTCGGTGCGCTCGAGACGGGCGAGGCGGACGCGGCGGCGATTCCGCCGGAGCAGTACGAGTCGTACAGCGAAGACGATAACGTGACCGTCCGGCAGGTCCCCACGCCGTACAACACGATCATCTCCGTGAACCAGCGCGCGAACGGGTGGAACACCGGTCCGGGCAACATGTTCCAGCTCGTTCCGTTCCGCCAGGCGATGGCGGCGGCGATCGGCAAAGAGGAGCTGATCCAAGGGGTCTACCGCGGACTCGCCTCCTCCCACTTCACCTGGCAGCCCCGCTGGTCCGAGTTCTACCCGTCGACGGACGAGTAAGAGCGAGCCACCCCGTTCTCACCCTACCGACTTACACATCACATGGGATTTGGAAGGTACGTCACCGCTCGGGTTCTCTGGGCAGCAGTCGTATCGCTCATTATCGTCACGATCACGTTCCTGCTGCTCTCGGCCGCGCCGAACCCGGCCGTCCAGCGGGCAGCGACGCAGGCGGCGCTTCAAGGCGGCGATCCGGCGGAGGCGGCCGAGCGGGTACGCGAGCTGCGCGGGCTCGACCAGCCGCTTCACGTCCGGTATTTCGACTTCATCCGGAGCGTGTACACGCTCGACTGGGGCTGGTCCGTGAGCCGGAGCCAGCCCGTGATGGAGGCGGTCACGCAGGCGCTGTACTACACCGCGCAGTACTCGATTCCGTGGACCATCCTCACGATCACCTTGGGGCCGCTCGTCGGCGTCTACTCCGCCGCGAACATGTACAGTTGGAAGGACCACGCGGCGACCGGGTTCGCCTTCTTCGGCTACGCCATCCCGAACTTCTTTTTCGGGATCATCCTCCTGTTGATCTTCGGCGTGTGGCTGGAGGTGATACCGGTGATCTACAACACGAGCGCACCGGTGTTCAGCGTGGAGAACGCGATCCAGCTGTCGGTCCCGGTGTTCGTGTTGGTCACCGGGTCGATCGGCGCCGTCATGCGCGTCTCCCGGAACGAGTCCGCGGAGTTCCAGAACGCCGACTTCATGAAGACGGCAAAGGCGAAGGGGGTCTCCCCGCTTCGTGCGTACGCGTATCACGTCATGCGACCGACCCTCGTCCCGCTCTCGACGACGCTCGTGGGACAGCTCCTCGCGCTGTTCCTCGGGTCGTCACTCCTCGTCGAGGTCGTGTTCGGTATCCCCGGACTGGGACGGTTGACTTACGAAGCGCTGCTCGCGCAGGACACGAACCTCGTGTTGGGGACGACGCTGTTCTTCACCTTCGTCGCCGTCATCGGGAACCTCCTCGAGGACATCGTGTTCACCGTGCTCGACCCGCGGATCAGCTACGATGACAGGTAACATAACCGAAAACAATGGCAACTGAAGACTCCGAACGGTTCGATCAAGTCGACTGGAACGACCTCTCGCGGTCGGGGCGGTTCGATCTGTCGACCAACTCGATCGGGATGCTGCTGACGACCCTGCCGCTCGCGCTGCTCGGCGTGTACGACTGGCGGTTCACCGGCCAGCGCACCCCGACCTTCGAGTTCATCGGCCTCGAACGGAACTTGGAGAGCCTCGACTTCTTCTTCATCTTCACGCTGTTCCTGGCGTTCTGGTACCTCGTCTTGCCGCTGTACCAGAACCCGCGGATGACGCGGTACTACTGGAAGGAGTTCAAGCGCAACCGCCCCGCGGTCGTGAGCCTCGGCTGGCTCAGCATCGTGTTCGTCGGCGGGCTCGTCGGCCCGCTCGTCATGAACGCGCCGCAACAGGACCTGTTCATCGCCTACCAGCCGCCGGTGTTCACCTCCGTCGTCGACACGACACCGGCGACGTGCGTCGGCGAGGTGATGAACGGACGGTGCTACGGCACCTGGCAACACCCGCTCGGGACCACGCAGGGCGGGAAGGACGTGTTCACGATGATCGTCTACGGGATGACGATCAGCATGCAGATCGCCTTCATCACGACGACCATCGTCGCCACGATCGGGATCTCGTTCGGGACGCTCAGCGCGTACGCCGGCGGGTGGGTCGACGAGATCATGATGCGGTTCGTCGACATCATCCTCTCGTTCCCGACGTTCCTGATGTTCCTGCTCATCCTGTACATCTACGGGGCCGGACTGGGGATGTTCATCGTGGTGTTCTCGCTGTTCGCCTGGGGCGGGACCGCCCGCTACATCCGGAGCAAGTCGCTGTCGATCTCCGAGGAGGAGTTCATCAAGGCGAGCCGGATCAGCGGCGCGAGCACGTATCAGGTGATCCGCGGACACGTCGTGCCGAACGCGGCGAGCAGCATCATCACCCAGCTCACGCTGCTCATTCCCGGCTTCCTGCTCGCGGAGGCCCAGCTCGCGTTCCTCGGGATCGGCGACTCGACGGTGCCCTCGTGGGGGCAGCTCATCTCCGCCGGGCGGAGCGACCTCTCGTTCGCCCCGTGGATCGTGTTAGCGCCGGGTATCGTGCTGTTCCTGACCATCCTCGCGTTCAACTTCCTCGGTGACGCGCTGTTGGACGCGCTGAACCCCGAAGCGGAGGCGGAGAACGAATAATGGCCGACGATCAGCCACTACTCAAGGTCGAAAACCTCACGACGACGTTCAGCACCGACAACGGAACGCTCACCGCGGTCGACGGGATCGACTTCAGCGTCGACACCGGCGAAACGGTGTGTATCGTCGGCGAGTCGGGGTCCGGAAAGACGGTCGCGACGGAGTCGATCACGCGGATTATCAACACCCCGCCGGGAGAGATCGAGGGGACCGTCCGGTACGACGGGCGCGACCTGCTGTCGCTCCCCGAATCGGAGCTTCAGAACATCCGGGGCAACGAGATCGCACACATCTTCCAGAACCCGCAGGAGGCGATGAACCACTGCTACACGGTCGGGTGGCAGATCACCGAGGCGCTCCAGATCCACCAGGACGTCTCCGACGACGAGGCCCGCGCGAAGGCGGTCGACCTCATGGACCGCGTCGGGATCGCGAACGCGAGCTCGCGGTTCGACGACTACCCGCACGAGTTCTCCGGCGGACAGAAGCAGCGCGTGATGATCGCGATGGCGCTCGTCGGGGACCCCGACCTGCTCATCGCCGACGAGCCCACGACCGCGCTCGACGTGACCGTCCAAGCGCAGATCCTGCGGCTCCTCGACGACCTCCAAAAGGAGTTCGAGATGGGAATCCTGTTCGTCACGCACGACCTCGGCGTCGTCGCGGAGATCGCCGACCGGATCGTCGTGATGTACGCCGGGAAGGTGATGGAGCGGGGCGGCGTCCTCGACATCTTCGATCACCCCGGGCATCCGTACACACAGCAACTGCTGGAGTGTTTGCCGGAGTTCGGGGGATCCGGCGGCGGCATTCCGGGGACGCTCCCGGACCCGCACGACCCGCCGGACGGCTGCCGGTTCGCTCCACGGTGCGAGTACGCCGAGGAGGCGTGTCGCACCGGCGACCAGCCGGACGAGGTCGAGGTGGCGCCGGGCCAGGAGGTCTCCTGCGTCCACTACGGGCCGGGCGGCAACCCGTCGGTAGTCAGGAGCGACGGGCTCGGACCGGGCGACGGAGCGGCCGACGGCGACAGCGAGGTGGGTCCCGCCGATGACTGAGCCGCTGCTCTCGGTCCGCGACCTGAAGAAACACTACCCGATCCGGAAGGGGCTGTTCAACCGGAAGGTCGGCGCCGCCCGCGCCGTCGACGGGATCAGCTTCGACATCGAAGAGGGCGAAACGCTCGGACTCGTCGGCGAGTCCGGGTGCGGGAAGTCGACCGCGGCGAGTTCGGTGATCCACTTGGAGGAGCCGACCTCGGGCGAGGTCATCTTCAACGGGAACGGACGCGGGGGCGCGACGCGCGACCCCGACGGAACCCACCCCAACGACGTGACGCAGTTCGACGACGACGAGATGATGGCGTTCCGGCGGGGCGCCCAGATGATCTTCCAAGACCCGTCGTCGAGCTTCGACCCGCGGGTGTCCGTGGGGAACGCCGTCGGCGAGCTGCTCAAGGTCCACGGGATGAGCGACCGCCACCGGCGTCGCGCCATCGTCGAGGACCTGCTCGAACGCGTCGGGCTCTCGGCGAGCGACTTCGACCGGTACCCGCACGAGTTCTCCGGCGGGCAGAAACAGCGGATCGCGCTCGCCCGGGCGCTCGTGTTGAACCCGGACCTCATCATCGCCGACGAGCCGGTGAGCGCGCTCGACGTCTCCATCCAGGCGGAGATACTCTCGCTGATCAACGACCTCCAAGACGAGTTCGGGCTGTCGCTTCTGTTCATCAGCCACGACATGTCCGTCATCCGCCAGATCTGTGACCGCGTGGCCGTGATGTACCTCGGCGAGATAGTCGAGATCGGGCCGGTGGAGGAGATCTTCACCGACCCGCAACACCCATACACCGAGGCGCTGCTGTCCTCGATCCCGACGCCGGACCCGCGCGCGAGCGTCGGCGGCATCGAGCTGAAGGGCACCGTGCCGAGTCCGACGAACCCGCCGAGCGGGTGTCGGTTCCACACCCGGTGTCACAAGGTGATCCAACCGGACGGCGTCGACGTCGATCAGGCCGACTGGCGCGGGCTGTTGAACTTCCGCGACAAGGTCAGCGCGGGCGAGGTCGACGTTGAACAGGTCCGCGAGAACATCGCCGCCGGCGGCTCCGACCCGACCGACGCGGAGGTCCAGGCGGAGATCCGCCGGGAGTTCGACATCGGGGAGACCGTCGACGACCCCGACCTCGAACGGACCCTCTCGGAGGCACTGGATCTCCTGATCGACGGGAACGACGAGCGGGCGGGAGAGGTCTTGCGAAACGCGATCACGACGCCGTGCGCCGAGACCGAGCCGGAACGGACGGTCCACACGCCGGACCACGAGTCCGCCTGTCTCCGACACGAGGGTCAGGCGGCCGCGGAGCCGAGCCCCGCGGACGACTGATCCCGGCCGCGACCGAGCCGGGACCGCTCACTCGGTCGTCGACGCGAGCGACGCCGGGTCGATCCGCCGCGGCTCCGGTACTGGTTTTCCCGCCGGAGCGACCGCCACGTCGCCGCGAGACTCGTCGCCAGACGCGTCTCCGCCGCCCGTCGCCGCGAGCACCGCCGTTCCGCCGGCGGAGAGCGGGGCGACGAGGCCGGCGGCGAGCGCCGAGGGGCCGGAGAAGGGTGCTCTGAGGACGACTCGCGTCTCGTCTCCGATCCCGGCGGCCTCGACCGCGGCCGCGGCGCGCGAACAGAGGTCGCGGTGGCTGACCGACAGGTCCGCCCCGCGGACGACGGCGTCGTCGGGGGCGATGTCGCTCGGCGGCATCCCGGGGTTCTCGCTCCACAGCTCCTGCTCCCAGTGCGTGGTGTCGGGACGCTCGGGCGAGCCGCCGAAGGCGGCGAGGTTCGTTCCTGGCGCCGGATCGAGCGCGGCCGCGGTCGCGACCGGTGCGAGGACGACGCGGTCGCCGGCGTCGATCCCCGCCGCCGGGTCGAACCGGACCGGCGCCCCGACGGCGGCCGCGCCGAGGAACGCGAGCGTCGTGTGGAATCCCGGAATCGGCTCGACGGCCACGGTCGCGCCCGTCCGGACGCCGAGGTACCGGAGCACGTTCGCCGCCTTGTAGCCGTTCGTGATCAGGTCGTGGGAGGTCCGTTCCCGGCCGTCCGGCGTCACGAGCGCCACGTCGCGACTGCGTCGGTCGCGCGCGAGGAGTTCGCCGACGAGTTCCATACTCGGTTCTCGGAACGCGCGCGTCTTAACGCTGCGGCGTCCCGGAGGCGACCCCGCGGCCCGACCGGACTGCGTCGGGGCGGCGTCAGGGCGCGCCGGCGATCACCATCTTCGAGCCGTCGGCCGAGAAGGCGAGGTCGCGGGTGGACTCCGGGTCGACCCGGACCGCGTCGCCGGGCGCGAGGGCGACGGCGTCCCCGTCGACGGTGAGCGTCGCCTCGCCGTGGAGCAGCAGGTACACCTCCTCGTGGTCGGCGTCGCCGTGGTCGTGTTCCACCCCCTCCCAGCCGTCGTCGGCCTCGACGACGGTCACGCCGAGCCGCTCGCAGTCGAGCGCCTCTCGTAGGAAGAACATCCCGGGCGCGCGCGGTTCCACGTCGTCGTAGGTCGTCGTGTCGTAGCCCATGCGCTGACCGTCGCCGCGAGGGACGGAAAAGCTACGGGCCGCGAGGGACGAAAAGCTACGGGCCGCGAGGGAAGAGGCGCGGCGCCGCGAACGCCACTCAGAAGGAGCTTTTCAGCTTCTCGAAGAAGCCGCCGCCGACGTCGATGTCCTCGCCGCCGGCCTCCGCGAACGCCTCCAGCGCCTCGCGCTGCTCGTCGTTGAGCGACTCGGGCACGACGACGGCGACCTGGACGTAGAGGTCGCCGCGACCGCGACGACGGAGGCGGGGCATCCCTTTGCCCTGAAGCCGGAAGGTCTCGCCGCTCTGGGTCCCCGCGGGGACATCCATCTCGACCGTTCCGTCGACCGTCTCCACCTCGACGGTGTCGCCGAAGACGGCCTGCGGGAAGGATATCGCCTCGTTGACGCGGAGGTCGTCGCCGTCGCGCTCGAACCGGTCGCCGACGTCGACATCGACCTCGATGAGCAAGTCGCCTCTCGGGCCACCGTTCTCCCCGGGCGCGCCCTCGCGCTCCATCCGGAGGCTCTGCCCGGAGCGAATCCCGGCCGGGATCTCGACCGACAGCGTCGCCTCCTCGCGGACGACGCCGTCGCCGCCGCAGTCGGCGCAGTCCTCACTGTACAGCTCGCCCTCGCCCTCGCAGCGGGGACACGTCGACGTCTGCTGGACGCGCCCGAGCGGCGTCTGCTGGACCTGCTGGACCTGCCCGCGGCCGTTACACTGCGGGCAGGTCTCCACGTCGGCGTCCGGGGGATGCCCCGCGCCGCCGCAGGTGTCGCACTCGGTCGGTCGCGTGAGCGTGACCTCCTTGGTCGCCCCGTTGAACGCCTCTTCGAGGTCGATCGTCAGTCCGGTCTTGAGGTCGCGCCCCTGCCGCGGGCGGTTGCCGCCGCCACCGCCGCCGCCGCCGCGGCCGCGACCGCCGCCACCGAAGAACTGGTTGAAGATGTCCTCGAACCCGCCGGCGCCGCCAGCGCCGCCGGCCCCGCCGAAGGGATCGCCGGCGCCGCCCGGACCGGCACCGCCGCCGGTCGCGCCGCGCTTGTCGGCTTGGGTGAACCGATCGTGGCCCATCTGGTCGTACTGCTGGCGCTTCTGCTCGTCGGTGAGCACCTCCTTGGCCTTCTGGATCTTCTTGAACCGCTCCTCGGCGTTCTCGTCGTCGCTGACGTCGGGGTGGTGTTCGGCGGCCTGCTTGCGGTACGCCTTCTTGATCTCCTCCTCGCTGGCGTCCCGCGACACGCCGAGGACGTCGTAGAAATCTTCGGTCATGCGTTGCGTTTGTTAATTGGTGTTGATCGACGGGTCGATTTAAGCGGCGGGGTCGAGGCGTCGAGCGTCGGGTGAGAGGGCGTTACTCCTCGTCGTCGTCTACGTCCTCGAAGTCGGCGTCGACGTACTCCTCGTCGTCCGCGTCGCCGCCGGGACCGGCACCGCCGGGGCCCGCCGCACCGCCCGGACCGCCCGGACCGCCAGCGCCGCCCATCCCGCCGGGACCGGCGCCGCCCGCGCCGCCCGGACCGGTCTGCGCGGCCTGTCCCTCGTACATCTGCTTGCCGATCTCCTGGAGCTCCTCGGTGAGCGCCTCGGTCACGGACTCGATCTCGTCGGTCTCGGCGTCCTCGTCTTCGAGCACGTCCTCGACGTCCTCGATGGCCGCCTCGATGTCGGCGACGAGCTCGTCGTCGTCGAGCTCCTCCTCGTTCTCTTCGAGGAGGGTCTCGGCGCGCTGGATCGTCGTCTCGGCCTCGTTGCGGGCCTCGATCCGCTCGCGGCGAGCCTCGTCCTCCTCGGCGTGCTTCTCGGCCTCCTCTTGCATCTCCTCGATCTCCTCGTCAGAGAGGCCGACGCCGCCCTCGATGGTGATCGACTCGGCGTTACCGGAGCCCTGATCCTCTGCTTCCACGTTGACGATCCCGTTCTCGTCGATGTTGAACGAGACCTCGATCTGCGGGGTTCCGGCCGGCGCCGGCGGGATGCCGGAGAGCTGGAACGCGCCGAGCAGCTCGTTCTCCTCGGCGATCTCGCGTTCGCCCTGGAAGACGCGGACGTTGACGGAGGTCTGGTTGTCCGCGGCCGTGGTGAACACCTTCGACTCCTCGGTCGGGATCGTGGTGTTCTTCTCGATGAGCCGCTCGAAGAGGCCGCCCTTCACCTCGATACCGAGCGAGAGCGGAGTCACGTCGAGGAGGACGATGTCGTCGACGTCGCCGGAGAGCACGCCGCCCTGGACCGCCGCACCGAGCGCGACCGCCTCGTCGGGGTTGACGTTCTTTTTCGGCTCCTGGCCGACGAGCTCTTCGACCTTCTCCTGGACCTGCGGCATCCGTGTCGAGCCGCCGACGAGGATGACCTCGTCGATGTCCGACTTCGAGTAGTCGGCGTCGGCGAGCGCCTGCTCGGTCGGCTCGACGGTACGGTCGATGAGGTCCGCGGTGAGGCTCTCGAACGTCGCGCGGGTGACGGACTGTTCGAGGTGGACCGGCCCGCTGTCGGTCGCGGTGATGAACGGGAGGTTGACCGTGGTCTCCTTCTTGTTCGACAGCTCGATCTTCGCCTCCTCGGCGGCGTCCTTCAGGCGCTGGAGCGCCTGCCGGTCGTCGCGGAGGTCGATCCCGTGGTTGTTCTGGAACTCGTCGGCGAGGTGGTCGATGAGCGCCTCGTCCCAGTCGTCGCCGCCGAGGTCGTTGTCCCCGTTCGTGGCGACGACCTCGTAGACGCCGCCGCCGAGGTCGAGGACCGACACGTCGAACGTGCCGCCGCCGAGGTCGTACACGAGGACGGTCTGGTCGGACTCGTCGTCGAGCCCGTACGCCATGGAGGCGGCCGTCGGCTCGTTGACGATGCGCTCGACGTCGAAGCCGGCGATCTCGCCGGCGTCCTTCGTCGCCTGCCGCTGCTTGTCGTTGAAGTACGCGGGGACGGTGATGACCGCCTTCTCGACGTCGTCGCCGAGGTACTCCTCGGCGTCGCGTTTGATCTTCTGGAGGATCATCGCCGAGACCTGCTCCGGCGTGTACTCCTCGTCGCCGATCTCGACGGTGTAGTCGCCGTCGCCCATGTGCCGCTTGATCGACTGGATCGTGCGGTCGGGGTTCTGGACGGCCTGGTTCTTCGCCGGCTTGCCGACGAGGCGCTCGTCGTCGTCGGCGAATGCGACGACCGAGGGCGTCGTCCGGTCGCCCTCGGCGTTGGCGATGATCTCGGGCTCGTCGCCCTCCATCACCGCGAACGCGGAGTTGGTGGTACCGAGGTCGATACCGAGAATTTTGTTGCTCGCCATCTTGGTCACAGATAGCGGCTTGTTTCGGTTAAAGGTTACTAGACGCCGCGATCTCCCCGGGAGAAGAAAGCCGCCGCCGTCGTGCGTTTTCTCGATCGTGTGAGTCGCTCACATCGATGTTTTTATACCGATCCGCAAACGCAGCGCCGGTCTCGGGCTCGCGGACGCGAACCGGCCCGGACTCGCCGGCTCAGATCCCGCTCACGAGGTCTTCGAGGACCGCCTCGGGGTCGTCGGCCTTCGCGACGCCGGAGGCCAGCAGGACGCCGGCGGCCCCGAGGTCGCCGGCGGTCGACACGTCCTCGCCGGTGGAGACGCCGGCGCCGCAGAACACGTCAACCGCGGGGTCGACGGCCTCGGCGGCCGCGACCGCGTCCTCGACGATACCCGGGTCCGCGGTGGCGACGGAGACATCGCCGCCGATGAGCTCCGGGGGCTCGACCGCGACGGCGTCAGGGCCGAGCGCGGCGGCGGCGCCGACCTGCGCGGGGTTGTTCGCGCAGACGATCGTCTCCAGGTCAGCGCGCTCGGCCGCGCGGACCGAACCGTCGATGTCGGCGAGCTTCAGTCGCTTCTCCGAGTGGTTGATCAGGGTCCCCTCGGCGCCGTTGTCGGCGGTGGCTTCGGCGAGCGTCGAACCCGTGTGCGAACCGTGCTCGTTCGGCGAGACGTGCTGCGCCCACGTCTCGACGCCCGTCTCGGCGACGCGGGCGAGGTCGGCCGCCTGCGGCGAGACGGCGATCCGCGCGCCGGACGCCTCGGCGACGTCGCGGGCCGCGGTCGCTACCTCGATCGGATCGCACGGGTACGCCTTGAGGTTCACCAGGATGAACATACCTCTACTCGGGGAGCGCGGCGCAAATAGGTTCGTGCTTCGCGACGCTCGCTCGGGGTCCCGTCGTTTCGACCCCTCACAACCCCGGGAACCGGGCGACCCGGGGGGCGGAGAGCAGAAACGACCTTATACCCCGATGCTGTGGGTCCGACAAGAGATGTCCCTCATCGAGCTCATCGCCGGCGTGGAAGCCCACGAGGCCACGCTGACCGTGTTCAACGCAGAACCGGCGGTTACGGAGGAGCTCCGGGAGTATTTCGCCGACCGCAACGTCCGGATCGTCGACGATCAGACCGCCTCCGGACCGGAGGCGTTCGCCGTGCTGGCGCGGGACGGCGAGTTCGTCACGGGCGTCACCGTGGACGAGCTGCTGCCGGGGCGGGGCGGAGACGAGGGGGAGACACCCGCGGAGCGAGGTGAGACGCCCGGCAACGTCGGGAAGCCGGTGTTGGATCACCTCGACGAGACGATGTTTACCTCCTACTCCCGCGAGGACATGGTCGCCGCGTCGCGGGAGATCGAGGACCGCGCCTGGCGGGTCGGCGACGGAGAGCTCCACGCGGGGTTCCAGACCCTCGACGTCCTCACCGGGGAGGCGGACACCTACGACCTGCTCGGCGAGAAGGACCGGCTCGACGTCCACGCGTACGCCGCCGCCGAGGGCGACGCACCCGACGTCGGCACCTACACGGTCCACGTCGGCGAGACCGCCGAGATCCGCGAGACGTGGTTCGTCGCGTACGACGGGGGCGGCTACGAGGACGCCAAGTGCGCGCTGCTCGCCGAGGAGCGCGCGCCCGGCGAGTTCTACGGGTTCTGGAGCTACGACCCCGAGACGGTCGACTACATCATCGACTACCTGACCGAGCGGTACGGCGGATCGGAGCAGACGGACGGCGGCGGTGCGACCGTCTGAGCCGGGGATAACGAGTACGGCGGGGCCGGAGCGTCGTCGCGGCTCAGTCCTTCCGCTTGACGACGTCGCCGAGCGTCATCGTGCCGGCGTCGTCCGTCTCCCAGTCGGCGTCGTCGGTCGACTGCCCCTCGACCAGCGAGATGTCGAGCGCGCGCTCGAGCTTGCGCTGGACCTCGTCGGTCGGGAGCGTGTCGGCGCGTTCGAGCTTGCGGATGAGGCTCGCCTTCTCGTTGAGCTGGTCGGCCAGCTCCTCCTGGCTCAGCCCGCGCGACTCCCGCGCATCGCGGATCAGCTCGTCGTAGTCGGTGGCGATCTCGTCCATGTCGTCGAACATGTCGCGGGGGCGAGTCGAGCTCCCCGACGAGCCGCCGGAGCCGGACGATCCGGACGACGAAGACGACTTCCCGGTGCTGGAGCTGGTGGAGTACTTGCCGCCGCCGGAGCTCGTCGACTCGTCGCGGACCTCGGTGCCGAAGTCCGTACACGAGCTACAGAGCTCCAGCTCGGCGCCTTCGACCTTCGTCGTCGTCAGCGAGGCCTCCTCGGCGCCGCACATCTCACACTGGGGCATACGCGACGCTAGCGCTCCCGATGGTATAAAGGGTGTGCCGCGGCGCCGGGCGCGGGTCACGCCGGCGAGGTCCCGACCGCAATCGTGCCGCTGTCGGTACCGACTTGTCGCCGCGGCCGGCAGGACTGGTATGGACGTCCACGTCACGCGCTCGACCCTGCGAGGGACCGCCCGCGCGCCGCCGTCGAAGAGCTACACCCACCGCGCGCTGCTCGCCGCCGGCTACAGCGACGGCGCGACCGTCGAGTCGCCGCTGGTGTCCGCGGACACGCGAGCGACCGCCCGCGCCGTCGCGGCGTTCGGCGGTTCGGTCGCGCGCGCCGGAGACGGGAGTTCGACCGCCGAAGGCGAGCCCGGCCTGACGGGCGCCGACGCGCTCTCGGTCGAGGGGTTCGGCGGCCGCACCGCCGTCCCCGACGACGTGATCGACTGCGCGAACTCGGGGACGACGATGCGGCTGGTCACCGCCGCGGCCGCGCTCGCGGACGGCACCACCGTCCTCACCGGGGACGAGTCGCTCCGCTCGCGCCCGCAGGGTCCGCTCCTCGACGCGCTCGCCGACCTCGACGTCCGCGCGGAGTCGACGCGGTCGAACGGGCGGGCCCCGCTCGTCGTGACCGGCCCGCTCGCCGGCGGCGAGGTCGCCATCCCCGGCGACGTCTCCTCGCAGTACGTCACCGCACTGCTGATGGCGGGCGCCGTCACCGAGGAGGGGATCGAGGTAGAGCTCACGACCGACCTCAAGTCGGCGCCGTACGTCGACATCACGCTCGAACTGCTCGCCGACTTCGGCGTCGAGGCGACCCCGGTCGACGAGGACGGCGATCCGCTCGACGGTGCCGCGGGCGCCGCGGGGTTCTCGGTCCCGGGCGGACAGACGTACGCGCCGAGCGACGAGACGTACGCGGTCCCCGGCGACTTCTCCTCTATCTCCTACCTCCTCGGCGCGGGCGCGGTCGCGGCCGCGCCCGGCGAGCCGCTCCGGATCGAGGGCGCCCGGCCGAGCGCGCAGGGCGACGCCGCGATCGTCGAGATCGTCGAGCGCATGGGCGCGCCCGTCGACTGGGACCGCGAGGCCGGCGCGATCGCGGTCGAGCGCGGCGATCTCTCCGGCGTCACCGTCGACGTGGGGGGAACGCCCGACCTGCTCCCGACGATCGCCGCGCTCGGCGCGGTCGCGGACGGGGAGACGCGGATCGAGAACTGCGAGCACGTCCGCTACAAGGAGACCGACCGGGTGTCCGCGATGGCCGAGGAACTCGAAAAGCTCGGCGCCGAGACGACCGAAGGGCGGGACGTACTCACGATTCACGGAGGCGAAAGCGATCTCGTCGGGGCGACCGTCGACGGCCGAGCCGACCACCGGATCGTGATGGCGCTGTCCGTCGCCGCGCTGGCGGCCGAGGGGACGACGACCGTCCGCGGCGCCGAACACGTCGATGTCTCCTTCCCCGGCTTCTTCGACGCGATGGCCGACCTCGGGGCGACCGTCGAGCGCGGGGACGCACGGGGAAGGGAATAGTTATAGCCGTTCGCAATCCACACAATAGTATATGGTGGCAGACAGCAGATGAGCGGTGATCCGGCGTCGAACGGAGCGGCGGACGGACCGAACGCGGCGGTCGTCGTCGGCGTCGTGTTCTCGGCGATCGTGGTGCTCACCGTGATCGCGTACACGGTGACTGTGACCACGGTCAACCTGCTTGCCGTCGACCTGCTCGCGTACCCGGTCGGCGGGGTCGCGCCGTTCGTCGTGATCACTGGGGCCATTCTCACGATCCCGATAATGATTCCGACCGCGCTGATCTCGATGAAGCGACTCGGCTGACCGCGGTCGCGGCGTCATCCGGTCACCGCTCGAAGCGCGACGGTCGCCGCCGAATCCGGACCGACGGCTACACAAGCCCACCGGACCGACGCACGCGTATGGACGACATCGACGTCGAGCCCGTCGACCGGGTCGACGAGGCCGACGACGACACCGCGGTCGAGCCCGCGGAGACGGACGAGGAGCTGACCGTCGACGAGGAGTTCGCCGACCTGCCCGCGGGCGTCGACGCGCCCGACTACGTGCTGTACGGCGGGAAGGGCGGCGTCGGAAAGACGACGATGGCGGCCGCGACGGGGCTCGCCTCGGCCGCGGGCGGCGTCCGGACGCTCGTCGTCTCGACCGACCCCGCGCACTCGCTGTCGGACACCTACGAGACCGAGATCCCCGCCGAGCCGGCGCGCATCCGCGAGGATGTGCCCCTGTACGCCGCCGAGATCGACCCCGACGCCGCGGTCGACGAGGAGATGTTCGGGGCGGACGGCGACCCGCTCGGCGGGCTCGGCGAGATGGGCGACGCGATGGGCGGCATGGGCGGCGAGGGGCCGACGGGCGGCGCCGAGGGCGAGGACGGCGAGGGGCTCGGCGGACTCCTCGGCGGCACGATGCCCGGCGCCGACGAGGCGGCGGCGATGCGCCAGCTGCTGGAGTACCTCGACGACCCGCGGTTCGACCGCGTCGTCGTCGACACCGCGCCGACCGGTCACACGCTCCGCCTGCTCCAGCTGCCGGAGATCATGGACTCGATGCTCGGGCGCGTGATGAAGCTCCGGCAGCGCTTCTCCGGGATGATGGACGGGATCAAGGGGATGTTCGGCGGCGGCGACGACGACCCCGACCCCTCGGCGGACCTCGAGGAGCTCCGCGAACGCATCGAGCGACTCCGAGCGGTCCTGCGCGACCCCGCGAAGACGGACTTCCGCGTCGTGATGATCCCCGAGGAGATGAGCGTCGTCGAGTCCGAGCGGCTCGTCGCGCGGCTCGACGAGTTCGGAATCCCGGTGAACACGCTCGTCGTCAACCGTGTGATGGAGGGCGTCGGCGACGTGACCGGCGGGGACGGGGCCGGGATCGACCCCGACTGGGTGGTCGAGCCCAACCCCGACACCTGCGAGTTCTGCGCCCGCCGGTGGGAGGTCCAGCAGAGCGCGCTCCGCCAGGCGACGGACCTGTTCCGCGCCCGGGACGTGAAGCGGGTGCCGCTGCTCGCGAACGAGGTCCGGGGTGAGGCCGCGCTGCGGGTCGTCGCGGCCTGTCTGGACTGAGCGGTCCGACTACGGCTCGCGTCCGGCGCTACTCGGTCGCGCTCCCGAAGATCCGGTCCCGGACCAGCTCCGCGACGCCCGCGAGGTGCGCCTGTCCGAACAGCCCGACCAGCACCGCGCCCGCGGTGTTGTACATGAGATCGAGCACGGTGTCGTCGAGCCCGTGCTGCGCGAGCGGCATGTCGATGCCGGTCTCGGTCGCGACGATGTCTAAGCCGAACTCGAACAGCTCCCAGAGCACGCCGAACGCGAGGACGATGAGGACGATGAAGACGAACGCGAACCGCGACGGGATCCGGATCCCGTCGCTGTGGAGGTCGACCGCCCGGAGCGTCGTGTAGCCGACTGCGGCGACCAGGGAGGCCGACAGCGCGTGCGTCATGTGGTCCCACCACTCGACGCGGGCGTAGAACCCGGCCGAGCCGACCGTGTGGAGGAACACGGCCGTCGTGATCCACAGGGCGAGCCACGGGTCGAGCGGGAGGTCGTACCGGCGCTCGAGCGCCGCGGGGACCAGCGTGACGAGGAGCGCAATGACCCCGTTGCTTACTGCCTTCTGCTCGCCCGCGAGGAAGCCGTACGCGACGATACCGACGAGCAGGACCTGCATCGCGCCCGTGAGTCGACGCTGCGACGCGAGCGAGAGCCGAGGGAGCAGCCTCATCGCCGCACCACCCGGCGGATGACGCGACGGAGGAGGCGTCCCCGGCGGCGGAAGTAGCCGTCGAAGAGGAGTCCGGCCGCGATCCCGGCCAGCGTGACGTACATGTACTCGGTCATCAGCGCGTCGTTCGTCGTCAGGTACGCGGTGCCGACGCGCTGGTCGAGGTTCCAGCGCAGCACCGTCCACACCGCCGCCGTCGCCAGCGTCGTCATCACGACGAAGGCGACCGCGAACCAGTGGGTGAGCCGCAGCGACGTGAACATGTGGAGGTCGACGGCGATCACGAGCGCCAGCGCCGCGATGGCGACGTACGCCGCGAACGTCCCTAACTCGCCGCCGAGGAGCGCGCCCACGAGGACCGGGAGCAGCGCGAGGCCCACCAGCTCGGCCGGGAGCATCGTCCGCCAGTCGCGAGCCGCGACCGTGGGCGCGAGCAAGACGCCGCCGAGTCCGACCGCGATCGCCGCCGACAGCAGGTCGTAGTCGAGCGCGCTCTCGACGAGGACTCCGCCCAGGACGGCGATCATCGCCCACGCGACGAGGGCGTTGAGCCGGCCGTCGCGGATCAGCTGCGTGAGTCTGTCCTCGACGGATCCCAGCGTGCCGGCGAGTTCTTCGCCGGACTCCCCGTCGCCGACGCTCGCGTCGGAGCCGGTCTCGGCGTCGCGGCGTCGGTCTCCGTCCATGTCCGGTACCGAGGCCGGGGAGGATTATAAGCTGTCGCTCCGGATCAGCGGTGGGCGCGACGGTGTACGGCGGCGAACGGGTCCCGAGACCGGCGGCGAACGGACGCGCTTTTATCTTCCACGGCCGTGTTGTCGGTATGAACTGTCGGCGGTGTGGGACCCCGTTAGAGAAGCCGGGGGACTACTGTTTGACCTGTAACACCGCCAACGCCGACGCGGTCGTCGCCGAGTTCGACGCCGACCGCGCGCACCTGACGATGTTGGACGAGGACGCCGTCGTCGGCGAGACGACGATCACCACGCGCCCGGAGGACACCGAGCGCCTGACGGAGGTCCAACTGCGGAACTTCGCGGGGCGCGTCGCCGACGAGATCCGACGCAAGCGACCGGAGACCGTCTACGCCGCCGGCGAGCGCGAGCCGCTCCGCGAGACGCGCGCGCAGCTCCACCACGAGTTCTACCGGGTGCCCGACGGCGGCGCCGGCGGGAGCGACCGAGACGGGACGACGGCGAGCGACCCCGCAGACGACGGCGGGAAGCCGGACGTGAGCCCCCTCGTAGAGTGGGTGCTCGACCGTCGCGGCGACCGGTCGCTGGCGGTGGTCGAGACCCCGCCGCGCGAGAAGATCGGCGGGTCGCACTCGACGCTCATCGGCGACCGCAAGGGGCGGAAGGCCGTCCAGACCGTCGCGGAACACCCGCACGTGAAGAAGATCGTTCCCGGTCCCATCGACGCCGGCGGGACGGGGTCGCGGACCGGCCTCCGCGCGAAGGCGACGCGCGCGGGGACCAACGGCAACGTCCGGCTACTCCTGCGAGACGGCTCCAGCGTCCAGGAGAACCGGATCGTCACCACGGCGATGGACCGCGAGACCGGCGAGCGCGTCCGCGAGGACCTCAACGAGGCGCTCCGGGACGCGGAGCTCCAAGACGTGTAGCTTCCGGCCCCGCCCGCCGTGTGCGGATCTGGCGTCCGATGTCCGTATCTCGGTCGCAGCGCCCGGAAGCGGCCACTACCGACCGCGTCGCTGTCGCGGGGTTTTTCACGAGACCGGTCGTTGCGAGCGGTGTGAGTTCCCTCGTCACGCTCGGCGCGGGCGTCGTCTTCGGGCTGGCGCTCGCGGCGCCGCCCGGTCCGATGAACGCGGTGATCGCCGAGGAGGCCGTCCTCCGCGGTCGCTTCGCCGGCTTCCGGGCCGGCCTCGGCGCGGCGACCGCCGACGCGATTTTCTTCGTCCTCGCGTACGTCGGCGTCGTCGCGGTCGTGGAGTCGTTCCCGCTGTTACAGGGCGTCATGGTCGCGGTCGGCGGCGTCCTCATGCTGTACTTCGCCGTCGGCGCGGCCCAAGGCGCGCGGGCGTCGTTCCGTCCGACCTCCGGCGAGGAGCCGATCGCGGCCGAGGGGAAGGGGTTCCGCAAGGCGCTGGTGCTCGCCCTGACGAACCCGTACCAGGTGCTGTTCTGGCTGACGATCGGCGTCGGCCTGCTTCAGCCGGGCGAACTCGACGTGTTGTCCCGGCTCCCGGTGGTCGGAGCCGACCTCGCCGGGACGCTCGTGGTCGCCACCGGCTCGCCCGCGCTCATCGGCGGGTTCTTCCTCGGCGTGCTGGTCTGGGTCCTCGGCTTCCCCACGGGACTCGTCGTCGCGGAGCGCAGGATCGAGGCGTTCGCCCCGATCGTCGCCGTCGCGTCGGCGTTCGTGCTCGCCGGCTTCGGCGTCTACTTCCTCTACGACGCGGCGACGACGCTGGCCGCGCTTGGGGCGTAACCGGGGCGGCCGTCGCCCGTCGGCCGCTCCGCGGCGGCCGCGTCCGCCGTACATGGACAACGGCTTTGACCCGTCGGCGCGACCGTCCCGTATGTTCGAGAAGACGACGTGGATCAAGCTCCCGCGGAACGTCCTCGTGGGACACGACGTCCTCGACGACCTCGGGGAGGCGGTCGGCGAGCTCTATCTCACCGGGCGGCCGCTGATCGTGACGAGCCCGACGCCGAACGAGATCGCCGGCGACCGCGTCAGAGCCCAGTTCGACGACCCCGCGACCGCGGTCGTGGAGAACGCCTCCTTCGCGGCCGTCGAGGACCTGAAGGAGACCGCGGAGGCGGTCGACCCGGGCTACCTCATCGCGCTCGGCGGCGGCAAGCCGATCGACATCGCGAAGATGGCAGCCGACCACCTCGACGTCGGCTTCGTCTCCGTCCCGACGGTCGCCTCCCACGACGGTATCGTCTCGGGGCGCTCGTCGATCCCAGAGGGCGACACGCGCCACTCGGTCGCCGCCGACCCGCCGCTCGCCGTCGTGGCGGACACGACGCTGCTCGCGGACGCCCCGTGGCGGCTCACCACCGCGGGTTGTGCGGACATCATCTCCAACTACACCGCGGTGAAGGACTGGCGGCTCGCCCGCCGCCTGCGGAACGTCGAGTACAGCGAGTACGCGGGCGCGCTCTCGGAGATGACCGCGGAGCTGCTCGTCGAGAACGCCGACATGATCCGGCCGGGCCTAGAGGAGTCGGCGTGGGTCGTGGTGAAGGCGCTCGTCTCCTCCGGGGTCGCGATGTCGATCGCCGGCTCCTCGCGGCCCGCCTCGGGCGCGGAACACCTCATCTCACACCAGCTCGACCGCATCGCGCCCGGTAAGGCGCTCCACGGCCACCAGGTCGGCGTGGCGTCGATCATGACGGAGTTCCTCCACAGCGGCGAGAACGGGCGGTGGGCGGCGATCCGCGACGCGCTCGCCGAGCTCGACGCCCCGACGACCGCGGGCGAGCTGGGGATCGACGACGCGGAGCTCATCGCCGCGCTCACGAGCGCCCACGAGATCCGCGACCGCTACACCATCCTCCAAGGCGGGATCAACGAGGAGGCGGCGATAGGGGTCGCGACCGCGACCGGCGTCATCGAGGAGTGATCCCGGTTCGGCGCGCGGCGAGCGACGCCGCCGGACGGCCCCGCGTCACCCCCGCGGAACAGCCCCGCGTCGTCCCCGATCGCCGGCTCTCGATTCCGACCTCGAAAGGCCAATAACGCTCCCGGGAGTACACCTGATATGTCCACCGCCAGCGTTCGCGACCGGGCCAAAGAGCGGGCCACCGCGATAACCGTCCTCCTCACCGTCGTCGGCTACGGCGCCGTGGGGGGCGTGTTCCTCGTTCCGGAGTTCCAAGCGCTGTTCCCGACGCTCACGCAGGAAACGGTCAATCTGCTCGCGCACGCCATCGCGGCCGTCAACACGGTCACCGTGATCTCCCTCTCGCTCGGCTGGTACTGGATCCGGAACGACGAGGTGAAAAAGCACGCGGCGGCGATGACGACGTCGTTCGTCCTCATCCTCCTGTTCCTCGGGATGTACCTCCCGAAGGTCGCCGGGGGCGGCACCAAGGAGTTCGTCCTCGACTCGTCGTACGCGTGGGTCCCGCTGTGGGACTGGGTGTACCCCGCGTACCTGATCATGCTCGCGATCCACATCGTTCTCTCCGTGGTCTCGGTCCCCGTCGTCCTCTACGCGATCGTCCTCGGGCTCACCCACACCGAACAGGAGCTCCGGACGGAGACGCCACACCGGCGCGTCGGTCGGATCGCCGCGAGCGCGTGGATCCTCTCGCTCGCGCTCGGGGTCGTCACCTACCTCCTCTTGAACCACCTGTACGACTCGACGTTCGCGGCCGCCGAGGCCGCGACGGTCCTCCTGCCGGCCGTCCCGGTCTAACTCCTCCCTCTCGGCCCCGGCGTCTCGCCGGGGGATCCCGGCCGCCCGCGCCGCCACCGAAACGCTTGACCGGCGGCCGCGGCACCCACACCCATGACCGACTGGATCGGCGAGACGTTCACGAGCGACGCAGGCTGGAACCACCTCCTCGACCTCGTCGACGTCGGCGACCGCATGGCCGGCTCGGCGGGCGAACGCGAGGCGCTTGAGCTGACCCGCGACGCGTTCGCCGCGGCCGGCGCGCGGAACGCCGCGGTCGAGGAGTTCGAGATACAGGGCTGGGAGCGCGGCGACAGCGCGATCCGCGAGGCCGCGACGGACGAGCCGGTCGCAGTCGGCCCGAACGCCTGTATCGCGCTACCGCGCAGCCCGAGCGCCGAGGTGACCGGGGAGTTCGTCGACCTCGGTCACGGCGTTCCAGCGGACTTCGAGGCCGACCTCGAGGGGAAGGTCGTGATGGTGTCGTCGGACACCCCCGACGCCGTCGACCGATTCATCCATCGCCGGGAGAAGTACTACCGCGCGGTCGACGCCGGCGCCGCCGCCTTCGTCTTCGCCAACCACGTCGAGGGGACCCTCCCGCCGACCGGGAGTGTCGGGACCGCGGAGGCGCCCGTGGGGGCGATCCCGGCGGTCGGCGTCTCGAAGGAGGCCGGCGCCCGGCTGGCGCGGCGACGCGAGGGCGACGACCTGACCGTCGCGGTCGACTGCGAGACGCCGACGGCGACGAGCGGCAACGCGGTCGCCGAACTCGGCCCCGACACCGACGAACACCTGCTCGTCTCCTCGCACGTCGACGCCCACGACATCGCGGAGGGCGCGATGGACAACGGGGCGGGGACGGCGACGATCGTCGAGGTCGCGCGGGCGCTCGCTGCGCGCGAGGGCGAGCTCGACGTGCGGGTCCGGTTCGCCGCGTTCGGCGCCGAGGAGGTCGGGCTCGTCGGCTCGTCCGTGGCCGCCGAGGCGGCCGACAGGGAGGCGGTCCGCGCGGTCGTCAACGTCGACAGCAACGTGTTCGGTCGGACGCTGCGGCTCGACCACCACGACTTCGACGCGCTGGCGGCGGCCGCCGACCGTGTGAGCGACCGCTTCGACCACCCGATCGCGACGGGGAGCGAGCTGGTCCCGCACAGCGACCACTGGCCGTTCGTGAAGCGGGGGATCCCCGGGTACATGGTCTCGGGCGAGACCGAGGGGCGCGGCCGCGGCTGGGGCCACACCCACGCCGACACGCTGGATAAGCTGGAGTCGCGAAACCTCCGCGAGCAGGCGATCCTCCTGACCGAGCTGGTCGTCGAGCTCGCCGAGGCGGACGCGTCGGTTCCCCGCCGCGACACCGACGAGATCGCGGCGGCGCTCGAAGCCGAGGGGAAGGCGACGGGGATGAAGCTCACCGGCGACTGGCCGTTCTGACGCGAGGCGAGCGAGAAAGCGGCGGTCCGCGGTTCGTCAGGCGACGACGAACTGGTTCCAGATCCCTTCGACGAGGAAGAACAGCGCGAAGTACGACGACCACACCAACACGACGAGCGAGGCGGCGATCGAGCTCTTCGGCGCCTCGATCGTCATGTCGTTCCGGGCCTCGACGTTGCGGGCCTCCAGCTCGAAGAAGTCGGCGACGAACATCGCGAGGACGAGCACGGAGAGGATCGTCCCTCTCACCGGCGAACCGAGGATGTAGACGAACGAGAGGAGGACGAGCCCGACGTTAGTGAACACGTGCGGCGTGTACGCCTCCACGCTGTCCGCCTCCTGTCCCTGTTCGACGTGCCGCCTGTGCGCGAGGTGCCGCGTGGCGAGGTTCGCGACTGTCATCACGAAGATCGCGTACGGCAGCGCCGGCCCGACGGCCGACAGCCAGCCGAGGGGAACGAGGAACTGCAGTGGGTCCATATCCACCACTTCCGTTCACGACGTATTAGAGTGTTTCCGATCGGCGCGCCCGCGGGGAGGGGCGGCGTCGCTGCGATCGGAACGAGCCGTCCGTCGCTGCGATCGGAACGAGCCGTCCGTCGCTGCGATCGGAACGAGCCGTCGCCGCCACCGGGGGAGGGATCACCCCCGCTCCGCCGTCGGAGCGAGGAGATCGACCGTCGTCGCGGCCTCGATCCTGACCGCGCGATGTGGCTCGACAGTCCCCCAGCGGTCCCCGTCGACGACCAGCGCGACCGACTCCTCCTCGCGCTCGACGGTGACCCCGAGGCGGCCGCTCGCGACCCACGTGTCGGGAGCGGTCGTGAACGGCGAGACGGGGACGACCGCGAGGCCCGCCCCGGGCGATACCAGCGGCCCGCCGGCCGCCGCCGCATACCCCTCACTCCCGAGCGGCGTCGCGACCACGGCGCCGTCCGCGCGCACCGACGCCGACTCGCCGTCGGAGAACGCGATCTCGTACTCGGATATCCGGGCCGGCGCCGCCGTCACGAACGCGACGTCGGCGGCCGCGAACCGGCGGCGACTATCCGGCCGTTCGACCGCGACGACCGGATGAGCGACGCGGGAGAACGCGTCGAACTCGGGAGCCGGCCCGTCGACGACGAGGTCGGTCACGAGACTCGGGTCGACCGCGTGACGGCCCGTTCCGACCGGGAGGATCGGGTGGCCGCGCGTGTCCGTACTCGCGGCCGCGCGCATCGCCTCGCGGAGCGCGGCCTCGCCGACGGCGACGACCACGTCTGCCTCGGCGCGGTCGACGAGCGGGGCGCCCGCGTCGGTCGCCGCCGATCGGATCGCCGCCGCCGGGTCGCCCTCGCCGAGAACCGCGAAGGGGCGCGTCGGCTCACTCATGGCCGTGGGTGGGACGAGCGGCGGTGAAAATCCCTCGGTTCGCCGGCGGTCGCCGTCGCGTCGCCGGTGAACGGCGCGAGGAAGAGCGGAGAAACGAGACGAGCGTTTCGCGTTCAGTTCGCGGCGGCGTCTTCGTCGCCGCCGTTGAGAGCGTCGCGGAGCTGGCGGCTGGCCGGGATGAGCACCCAGAACGTCGCCGCGCCGAGCACCATCAGCCAGAAGAACATGTCGCCCGCGAACACGCCGATCTCGCCGTACGCCGTGTTCACGCCCTCCGCCGGGTTCACGAGCTGCGACACCTGGTAGTACGACGGCGTCCGGTACCAGCCGCCGAAGGTGATCCACCCGAGACCGCCGATCGCGAACAGGGCGAAGCCCTTCATGAACTCGTCTGCCATTATCTCATGTTTCGCTGGGGTCGTCTTGAGACTTTCCCATCCCCTGTCCGCGGAACCGGGTCCCGAGCACGTACACGGCGGTTCCGAGGATAATGAATCCCACGCCCGTGATCGCCAGTATCGCCACCAGCACGTCTTCCGGGGGCAGGAGTCCGGCGTTGTCGAGCAGATAGACGATGGTCGTCCGGACGAAGCTGATCTGGAGCGTCGCGGCGTCGATGAGGGTGAACCCGACGAAGTAGGTGACGACCGCGGCGAGCGTCGAGAAGACGGTGACGGCCTTGTACAGCCGGAACGGGACGACGATCTCTCGGCCGCTCGGGCCCTCTCGCGGGCCCGTCGGCTCGGTGCGGGGCTCGGCGTCGTCGTCGGCCGCGATCGGATCGCCGGTCTCGTCGAACGCCTGCGAGGAGTCGCCGTCTGTTGAGGATGACATGAGTGATACGGAGCGTCTGAACGGCTGGACCGGACCGCGACCGCGCGTCGGTCACGGGGGCGAAGCGGGCGGGGCTCGACCGGTTACTTCGGCGGGCGGAGCATGAAGTACCGGCGGTTGAGGTCGTACATGTACCCCTCGCGCATCGTCTTCAACACCGCGTAGGTGATGATGCCGGCGACGACGGGGAGCATGAACACGAGCGAGAACAGCAGCTCGAGCGGGACGGGGAAGAAGTTCTGGATGGCGAGCACCGCCAGCGTGATCGCCAGCACGACGCCGGTCATCCCGAGCGCCGCCCAGCCCGGCTCCTCGACGGGACGCCGCGCGTTCCCCTTGTTGAGGAAGGGGACGAGCGTGATGACGCCGAAGATGGCGCCGTGGGCCACGAGCCCGTACAGCTCGTTGGACATGACGATGTTGCCGCCCAACACCGCGAGTTCGGGGTTGATCGGGCTGAGTTTCAGCAGTCCGAACGACCAGTAGAGGTACCAGTCGGGCAGGATGATCGCCGGCGTCGATCCGGGGTTCGCTGGGTCCCCGAAGTGCCCCGGAAGGATCGACGCCACGAGCAGCATGATCCCGAGGAAGAACGACGTGATAGCGAGGTTCCGGATCGTCTCGTGGGGCCACGTCGGGAAGCCGAGCACGTCGCGCTCGACGTACGTGGACTCCGCGCGGAGGTTCTCGTCCTCGCGGCGGGACCGCTCGAAGTACTGGTAGGTGAGCTGTGCGAGCCCCTGGCTGCGCTCCTTGCGCTCCGACCAGGTCGGCGTCTCGTCGTCCGGCGGGACGGTCGCCGGGGGGCCGCCGTCGGTCCGCGCCTCGTCGTCGGTGCCTCCGTCCGTCATGGGAGTGGTGTCGTCGGTCATTGGATTAGTGCGGTTCCGCGATGCCCTGCACCCAGACGATGCCCACGTGGACCGCGATGAGCGCGGTGACCACGAACGGCAGCACGAACACGTGCAGGATGTACATTCTCACGAGCGTCGCCTGTCCGAGGGTGAAGCCGCCGAACAGCAACTGGGCCGCCCACTCGCCCACGATCGGGGTCGCGAGCGCCAGTTCGACGCCGATCTGCGCCGCCCAGAAGGACAGCTGCTTCCACGGGAGGACGTACCCGGAGAAGCCGAACAGCAGCGTCAGGGCGATGAGCACGACGCCGAGGATCCAGTTGACCTCGCGCGGCTCCTTGTACGCGCCGGTGAAGTAGACGCGCAGCATGTGGAGGAACACCGCCGCCACCATGAACTGCGCCGCCCAGCGGTGGATCGCCCGGAGCATGAACCCGAACTGGACGTCCGTCATGATCATCACCATCGAGTCGTACGCCGCCGTCGGGTCGCCCTGCGCCGCCGCACCGGCGGTCGACGGTGCGTAATAGAACCCGAGCAGCGCGCCGGAGACCGCCGCGAGCAGGTATGCGATGATAGAGAGGGACCCGAGCGAGTACAGCGGGTACCAGTACCAGAACTTGTTGTCGAGGTCGTACTGCTCGGTGTGGCTCTTCGGCATCTGGAGGTTCGCGCGGTAGTACATCGTCTCCAGCAGTTCGAGGTAGTCGACGATGCGAAGCCGCTTGTCCAGCCAGATAAGCGTGGTCAGGAACGCCGTCTCGATGGCCGTGAGGTCCTGACTCTTGAGCCACGCGTTGTGGTCCATGTCGTCTTGTTTTTTCAGACTCATTGTCGAATCACTTCTTGTAGTACGGGTACACAGCCCGTTTCAGCGTGTCCGCCAGCCCGCCGGTGTCGATGCTTTTGCCGTCCTTGTCCTCCTCGCGGACGTACAGGTCCTCCCACTTGCGACGGCGTTTCTTCACGATCATCACGTCCGGAAGGAACTCTTTCCGGTACAGGAGTAGGATGAACGCGAGATCAATAAAGATGAGGGCGAGAAGCGCCCCGACGAACATGTTGCCGGCCTCCGTCGACGCCCACGCGGACATCAGCCCGTAGGTGAAAAGCGCGACGAACACGACCTCGATGACGGTGAGGAGGACGATCGCGATCGCGGCGGCGGTGCTCTCACGGGCCGGTTCGTACCGGTGAATGTCGCCGTACGAGGAGTTGCCGGAGCTCATCTCGCACCCCCGTGACCCGTGTGGGCGGACTCGCCGTACTTGAGCATGTAGAACGTGAACACGAACGTCAGCCCGATGCCGAGGATCGCGGAGATACCGACCCAGTGGGCGTGGAGCGGAACGCCGACCTTGGCGATGTCCTCGGGCCACCCGGTGTTCGCGCCGCCGCCGACCTCGACGGTCGCGACGTCCTCGCCGACGGCGATGCCGCCGTGCATGCCGACCGCGGTGTGGGGCACGCAGTGGTAGTGGGTGATCCCGGCGTCCTCGCTCGACGTCTCGTACTCGTAGGTGTACCCCTCCTCGCCGACGGGGTCACCGCTGTCGAAGCTGGCCGGGCCGCCGCCATCGACCGCCTGGACGTTGTGGTCGCCGCCGTTGCCCGTCCACTCCCAGGTGATCGTCGTTCCCTCGTCGACCCACACGAGGGTCGGGTCGAACGCGAGGCCGTTGCTGCCGGCCCCGACCGAGATGGTCACCGAGTCCTGGCCGCGGGCGTCGGTGTACGAGCCCACGTTTCCGCTGGCCGCCCCGCTCGGCCAATCGGGCTGTACCTCCTGTGCAGCCGCCGTTCCGGTCGCCCCGGCGGAGGCCGCGACGGCGGCGGTCGCGCCGCCGGCCGTCCGCACGAAGTCCCGCCTTTTCATACAGTTTCACTCAGGACGGGGTGCGCTTAAACCCACCGACTGATACCGCCGACGCGGAGGTGTCTGTAGGGCCTGAGACCGTCGAAATCGGCGGATTACTCGTCTCGGTCGGGGTCGGTCGTAGCGCCGTCCTCGCCGGTCACGACGCCGTCCTCAACCGGGACGAACTCGGGCCGCTCCTTCGCCTCGCGGAGCGCTCGCAGACGGTCGCGGTACTCCTCCGATCGGAACCGGTCCGAGAGCCGCGCGTTCGCCACCATCGCGAACAGGAACACCCCGACGAGCAGGAACACGATGCCCATCGCCGGCGCGACGATCGTGTCGAGGTCCGTTGCGGCGGTCGCGACGAGGAGGGCCACGCCGGCGAGCACCTGAATCCCGGCGACCGCCTGTATCACGAGATTGCCGAACTCGCCCGAACCCTCCGGAACGCTGTCGGGGTGCGGGAGCGACCAGTCCTCCGGCGGCTCGGGCACCTCGTACGAGTCCATCGCCGCCAAGGCGACGACCGGTTCGATGTCCCGAAGCACGGTTCCCTCGCCGCGTACCTCGCCCGTGGGGCGGATGATCGCGTATCCCTCGTCGGAGTAGACGAGGATGCGCTCCTCGCCGTCCTCGCGGACGCGCTCCAAGACGCCGAACACGTCGCGGGTCGCGATCCGGGACTTCAGCTCGGCGTCGACCCGGTCGAGGAGCCGGTCGCCGGTGATCCACGTGTCGGGGTCGAAGGCGGCGTCCCACTCCTCGGCGCTCATCTGGGCCATGTCCGACGGGCCGAAGTCGTCGAAGTCGTACTCGGACTCGACGCGCTCGCGGAGGGCCTCGATGTCGTCCTCGTCTCCGGGAGCGCCGTCGGCGTCGGTCGACGCGGGCTCCCCTTCCGGAGTCCCGTCGGTCGCCCGGGATCCGTCTTCCGCGGGCTCCGTGTCGGGGGCTTCCGGGTTGTCGGGCGGGTCGGCCGACTCCTCCGGCGGCGACTCCGGCTCCGACCGCGTCGAGGTGTCCTCCATCGCCCCGGGGTACGTGCTCCTGACGCTAACTGTTTTCGTCCGCGCCCCGACGGCGAGAGGGCGGGACCGCGGGCGCCCGACGCGGATCGGGGGGCTTTACGCGCCGGAGCACGTATCGACGGTATGGTCGACGAGTCGGTCATCGCGGCCCTCGCCGGGATGTCCGTGACGACGAGTCTCCCGTTCCTCCTGTACGGCGCCTGGATCATGATCGACGCAGAGACGGTGTCGTGGAACGTGCTGATGCGCCACCTGCGGTACATCGTCGTCGGACTGGTGCTCACGACGGTCCCGATAGCCGGGTGGATGGTCCCGCGCGTCCTCGACCAAGTGAGCGGCATGGCAATCCTCCACGCGTTCTTCGGCGTTCAGGCGTACGCCCTGTTGGCGTTCGCGCTCACCGGGATCGTGCGGATCTTCCAGGCGAAGCGGAACGCCGACGCCTACGAGGACCCCAGCGTGGACATCGACGAGCTCCACGAGGACATGAGCCACTGGCGGAAGCGGCTCCGCGCCGGCGTCGCCGGCTTCATGCTCCTGTGGTTGTGCGCGTGGGTGACCGGACTCTACCGGCTCGTCACGCTCCACTTCGGCTCGCTGTTCTGACGGCGGCGGCGCGAACGGTCGGCGTCGAGAGGCGTTCCCCCGACCGACAGCTTCAATCCGGGTTTGTCCCTAACGGTGGTATCGTGGCAGTCACCTTCGATCTCTTCGGGACCCTCGTCGACGTCGAATACCCGTCCGACCCGGCGGAAACGGTCGCGCGCGAACTGGAGTCCCGCGGCGTAACGGTCCCCGACGACTGGCACGTCGCGTACGGCGAGCAGCACGTCGAGGCGCCGGCCGGCGCGGAGGTCCCTCTCCCCGCACACGTCGCTCGGGCGCTGGACTCCCGCGGCGTCGACGCGGAGCAGAACGTCGCCAGGCACGCCGTGATCGCGGCGTTCGACCCGGACGTGACCCGGCGCGACGGCGCGCTCGACGCGGTCCGGGGCGCGGCCGACCGGGGCCCGGTGGGGCTGCTCTCGAACTGCGCCGTCCCCGAGCTCGTCCCGCGGACGCTGATCCGGGCCGGGCTCCGGGGCGAGTTCGACGCGGTCACGACGAGCGTCGGCTGCGGCTGGCGGAAGCCGCACCCCTCCGCATTCGAGGCCGCGGCGGAGGCGCTCGGAACGGCCACCACCGGCCTCGTCCACGTCGGCGACGACCCGGAGACCGACGGCGGGATCGTCGCCGCCGGCGGCCGCTTCGTCGACGTGACCGAGACGCCGCTCTCCGAGGTCGTCGCGGAGTTAGAGGCGGAGCCGTAGGGGCGTTCGGTGGACGGCGGGAGCCGCGGAGTCAGTCGAACCCGCGGTCCGCGAGCCGCGCGCGCCACGCCTCGTCGGCCCGTCCCTCGGCGACCAGCTTCTCGACGTGCGCGGCGACCGTCGCCAGCGCGAGGTCCCGCACGCCGGAGAGGTCCTTCTCGTAGGCGCCGTCGACGACCGCGTCGAGGTCCGACGCGCCGCCGTCGAGCGCGGCGATCACGTCTCGCTCGCGGTCCAGCCTGTGATCTATCAGCCGCTCGCAGGCCGCCGGCGGGTCGTCTATCGGCGGGCCGTGTCCAGGGAGGAGTCGGTCGTAGCCGGCGTCGCGCACGCGTTCGAGGCTCGCGAGGTAGGCGGCGAGGTCGCCCTCGGGCGCGGCGACCGCGACGCTCCCCTCGGCGACGGCGAGGTCGCCGCAACACAGCACCGACCGCCCCGACTCGGTCCCCGGACCGCCGGCCGCGAACGCGAGGTGGTCCGGCGCGTGTCCCGGCGTGTCGACCGCGCGGACCGCGGTGTCGGCGACCGTCTCGCCCGGCGCGACCGTCTCGTCCGGCTCGACCCCGGCGGCCGCGGCGAACCGGTCCGCGTGGTCATCGCGGGCGACGACCGTCGCGTCCGTCAGGGCGGCGTAGTCAGCGACCGCGCCGACGTGGTCCGGGTGGGCGTGGGTGACGGCGATCGCTTCGACGGACGGGGCGTCCGCGTCTTCCGATCCGCGCTCCGCGAGCGCCGCGTCGAGCGCGTCGGTCCGGGCGGCGGGGTCGGCGAGGAGGCCGTCCAACAGGTGCGCGTTCGTGGTCCCGCCCGGCGCGCGCGTGTCGACGGGGACTTCGACCCGGGTAACCGCGGGACCTTCGAGGCGGTCGGGGTCTTCGGGATCGTCGACCGGCATCGCTCAGTCCCCGCGACCGAGCGACGACCGCGCGGCCGGACCGGGGCCGGAGCCGGGACGCTCGCGACCGGGGATCGGCACGTCGGTGTCGCCGGCGACCGCGTACGCCCCGAGGTCGGCGACCCCGGCGTCGACCGCTTCGACCGAGTCGTAGTGGCGGCCGACGACGATGTCACCAGCCGTGCTCCGGTTGATCCCGGGGATCGCGGTGAGCTCGTCCATCGAGGCCACGTTGACATCGAGCGGGTACGGGACGCCGGTGACGGAGCGGTAGCCGTGGTCCGTGATCGCCACGTCGATGCTCGTTCCGAGCTCGCGCTCGCCCGGCACCGCGACGAGGAGCGCGTACGTGCCGAGCTGGCGCCCGAACGTCTTGCCGTCCTGGTGGTACTCCAGGTACACGTCCGGGAGGACGGTTCCCGGCGGCACAACGCGGTCGAGCATCGGGTTGTCGATGGTCTCGCGCACCTCGCGCTTGTACGCCTGGAACTGGTCTTTGTGCTCCTGTGCGACCTCGGCCCCCGTCTCGGCCATCTCTGTGCCCGCGAACGCCATCACCTGCCGGATGTTGATCCGGCGGAGCATCAGCCCCTCGTCGTACACCGTCTGGAGGAAGCGCTTGTTGTGCTCGTACGTCTCCGGGCGCTCGCCGGTCAGCCCGTGGACGAGGTTGATCCCGGGGAGGAGCTTCGGCAGCCGCGGCGAGGCGTCCGGTCCGGTTGAGGGACCGGTGACGCGGGCCGGGTCGCCGGGCGTCGTCTCGGGGGCGTCGCCCGGGCGCCAGCCGCCCTCCTCGTTGACGACGCGGACGGCCTCCAAGCACTCCTCGGCGGTGACGAGGAGGTTGTTCTCCTCCTGAACGACCGGGTCGGCCGATTCGAGCCCGAACGCGGCCGTGTCGCCGGGCGTGTTGTGCTCGGCGATGACGCGGATCGCCTCGCGGGACGCCTCCGGGTAGTCCGTGATCGTCACGGGGTTCATGTTGTCGAGGTGGAGCGTCCGGAGGTCGGGCGCGACCTCGCGGATCCCGCCGTACAGCTCCCGGAGCGCGTCGGGGTTCGGCGCCTCGCCGTCGCCGCCGAACGCGAGGATGTCGGCCTGCCGTCCGAGCCGGAAGTGTCGCACGCCGCGGTCCGAGAGCGCGTCGACCTCGTCGACGACCGACCGCGCCGCGCGGAACGCCGGGTCGCCGTACAGCGGCTCCGTACAGAACGAGCAGCGGTAGGCGCACCCGCGGGAGGTCTCCATCTCGCAGATGAGGTAGTCGGGGTGGTTCGGGTGCTGCTCGACGACGAACGCCCCCTGCCGGGCCCAGCGGTCGACCTCCTCGTTCGTGCGCATCCGGTTGCCGTACCCTTCCAGCCCCTCGCGGACGAGGTCGTGGGCCGCGGCCTCCACGTCGCCCATCGCGACGAAGTCGTAGTCGAGGTCGTCGCGTCGGGTCTCCTGCGCGCCGGCGTTCTCCTCGCCGACGCCGAAGCGCACCGGGCCGCCGAGCAGCGTCACGCCGTCGGCGGTCCAGCCGAGCTCTCGCACCTCGTCCGGCTCCGCGGGGGTGCCGCCGACGTACTTCCCGGGCACCGTCATCCCGCCGACGTAGATCATGAGGTCGGCGTCGGCGACGTCGGCGTGCTTGCTCCGGTCCTCGCGGAGCTCGTCGATCGTGTGATAGGTGATCGCCGACTCGGGGACGCCGGCGTCGACGAGCGCCCCGGCGGTGTATCGGGGGTACGTCGAGAGGTACGGCGGGACGCCGAAGTGGGCCGGCTCGTCGACGTACCCGTCGACGATGGTGACGGAGAGGTCGTTCGGGTCGGCCGGGAGCGACCCCCGAGCCGACGCGGGCGAATCGGTCATGTTACCGTCCGTACTCGACCGAGACGGGAAAAGCGTGCGGAACGCCCGAGCCGCGCCGGATTACTTATGCCGGAACGCGCGGAAACCCCGACCATGCCCTCCGAAACGCCCCCGAACGGTGAGACGACCTCCGGCGACGGCGCGCCAGCGCGCGCCGACGAGTCCGCTCGCTGGCAGCGAGTCGGAAACTACGTCTCGTTCGCCGCGCTCTGCGCGCTCGCCGCGATACAGTTTCTCGGCACCAATCCCAGACCGTGGGGACTCGCCGCCGGCTGGGCCGCGGCGACCGCAGTCGCCGTCGGCCCGATCGCGTGGCTCGCCCGCGACCGCCTCTCGCCGGATCGCTACGAGACGCTGACCTACGTCGCCTTCGGCGCCGCGATCCTCGCGATCTCCGTCGGGCTGGGAGTCGCGCTTGCGTTCGAAATCCCGTCTCGCCCGTACGGTCCCGGCTTCCTCGCCGGCACGGCGTTGGGTATCGCACTCGTCGCTGTCGCCGAGCGAACCGTCGTGCCGGACCGGATGCGCGGTGCGGGGGTCTGAGCGCCGCATCGCGCGGTTCGCACCCCCGGCTCGCCGCCGCCACGCCGTTTAAGCCGCCGCCGATACTACGTCCGCGTATGCCATCGACGATGGAGGTCAAGTGCGTCAGCGACGACTGCGAGCTCGACATGTTCGAGAACCACTACACGTACGACGTGCCCGACGACCACGCGGTCGAGGACCTCTCGTGTCCGTACTGCGGCGGGAACGACCTCGTCGAAATCGAGGTGTGAGCGGTGGACGGACTCGTCGAAAGCGGTCGCTCCGCGCTCCGTAACGCCCTCGAACGCGTCGGCCGCGGCTGGGGTCGCGTCCAGGAGCGCCGCCCGCTCTCGCACGACCTCCTCGAGAGCGACGACGCGTACCTCGTGGTCTTCGATGCCCCCGGCGTGCGCGGCGAGGACGTCGACGTCACCTTCCTCGACCGCACCGTCGAGGTCTCGCTCGAACGCTTCCGCGACTTCTACGACGGCTACGACCTCGTGTTTCCGGGCCGCGGCGTCTCGCTGACCGGCAGCGTCGACCTCCCCCGCGACGCCAACGTGACGCCCGAGGGCGCGAACGCGACGCTCACGCGCAACGGGACGCTCCACGTCGAGATCCCCAAACGCGGCGGATCGAGCGACGTCGACGTCGTCGAAGAAGACGACTGACCCCCGGCTTCGGCTCTGCGGCCGCTGCTATTCCTCCTCCGTCCGGTTCGACAGCGACATGCCCTCGACGATCTCGAACGCCTCGTCGCCGTCGAACCGATCCGAACCGAACCGCGTCGGGTCGAACGCGCCGATCCACGGCGATTCCGGCCCGTCGAAGGCGGCGCCCGCGAGCGACGCGAGCACGCCCTCGGCCACCACTTCGCCGACGGCCGGCGCGCGCATGAACCCGTGGCCCTGCCAGCCGGCGGCGACGAAGAGCGTCGGATCGCCCGCCTCCGAGTCGACCGGGCCGACGAGCGGGTCGCCGTCCGGCGTCGCGGTACAGAGTCCGGCCCATGCCCGGGCGTCGTCGATCCCGCGGTCGACCCGTTCGCCGCGGTCGGGTCCCTCGCCCCCGTCGAGGCGGTCCCCGCGGGCGAGGCGCTCGTCGAGGGCGCCGGCGAGGTCCTCGCGGAACCAGTCGTCGGCCTCGCGGCGGTAGTCGTCGGGGTCGGCCGGGACCGGCTCAGTCCCGTCGCCCGCGAGCAGGCCGTCGGGGTGCGGGCGGAGGTACGCGTCCGCGGTGGCGTCGTAGACCATCGGCCCGTCGTAGTCAGTTTGGGTCACGAGCGCCTGGACCCGGTAGGGGACGACCGGGACGGAGACGCCCGCGTCCGCGAGGAGCGACCGAGCGTGTGCCCCGGCGGCGACGACGACGGCATCGAAGGCGCGCGTCTCGGCCGCCGGATCGCCGTCGGCTCCGTCGTCACCGACTCGGATGTGTCGTTTCGCGCCGGGCCGCGGCCCGAGCGCGACGGCGGTGTTCGTCTCGATCGCGACCCCCTCGCGACCGGCCCGGTCGCCGAGCGCGCGGACGTAGCTCGACGGGTCGGTCCAGCCGGCCCCCTCGGCGACCGCCGCGACGGCGAGGTCGTCGGTGCGGAGCGGCGGGAACCGTTCGCCGAGCGCGTCGGGGCCGACGAGCGAGACGTCGCGGCCGTGGCCGCGCATGCGATCGACCATCCCGGGAACGGCGTCGGCGTCGGGGTCGCCCTCGCGCACCGCGATCACGTACGGGCAGGGCGAAAACGAGAAGCCGGGCAGCGACCGGTCGAGTACTCGGAAGCGCTCGATCGACCGGGCGCCGACCGCGGCGTCGACGTCCTCGGCGTAGGCGTCGTAGAGGAGGCCAGCCGCGCGCCCGGAGCTCTCGGCCGCGAGCTCCCCGCGCTCGTAGAGGGTCACGTCGGCGCCGCGCGCCGCGAGGTCGTGCGCGGTCGTGACACCGACCGCGCCGCCGCCGACGACGGCGACCGTCGGCGCTGCCTCGTCTGGGTCGGTCATGCGTCAGGACACGCGAGCGACGAGGAAAAGCCACCGGGACGGCGAGAGGGCAGATCGACTGCGGCGGCGCGTGCCTGCGAGCGGCCGGAGCGAAGCGGCGGCCGCGAGGGGCACGCGCGAGGGGGCGGTGAGCGCTCGGAGAGCGCGAACCGCGAGGCTGGGGAGGGGTGAGGCTGCGATGCGGTTGCGGTGCGGTTGCGGTAGGTGGGACTCGAAGGGGCAGTCGCGAGGCGAACGCGGGCGACGTAAGCACCGCAACGAGAGAGCGAACGAAGTGAGCGACCGAGCGAGGAGCGCAGCGGGCGTGCGTTCGCCTCGCGGCTGGGGCTTCGGAGGAGTTCGCCGTCGATCCACCGCCTCTCGGTCGTGAATGGGAAGATCGTGATATGAATCTACACACCACATACAGCGGGTGACACGCGTGTCCCCGGCCAGGTTATACGCGTCGAAGCCCACGCATGTAGTATGAACCAGCTCGTGAACGGCGAGTGGCGCACAGACACCTACGAGACGACCGACGAGGAGGGCGCGTTCCAGCGCGGCGAGACGACGTTCCGGAACTGGATCGCGGGCAGCGACGTGCCGGACCACGTCGACGCGGAGCCGGACGAGCGCTTCCAGCCGGAGGCCGGTCGCTATCACCTGTACGTGTCGTACGCGTGCCCGTGGGCGCACCGCACGCTACTCGCGCGGTCGCTGTTGGGGCTCGAAGACGCGATCGGCGTCTCGGTCGTCGACCCGTACCGCGACGAGGACGGCTGGCAGTTCACCCCCGAGAAGGACGGCTGTACGCCCGACCGTCTCCACGACAGCGACTACCTGCGCGAGCTGTACGTCGCGGCCGACCCGGACGCCACGTGTCGGGTGACCGTGCCCGTGCTGTGGGACACCGAGGAGGAGACCGTCGTCAACAACGAGTCGCGGGAGATCCTCCGGATGCTCTCGACCGCGTTCGCGGACCTCGGAAACGACGTTTCGCTGCTCCCCGACGAAGACGACGACGCGACCGTCGCCGAGGTCGACGAGGTGATCACGGACATCTACGAGCCGATCAACAACGGCGTCTACCGCGCGGGCTTCGCCACCTCGCAGGCGGCCTACGACGACGCGATCGACGACCTGTTCGGCGCGCTCGACCGCTACGACGACCGGCTCGCGGACCGGCGCTACCTCGTCGGCGATTCGCTCACCGAGGCGGACATCTGTATGTTCACCACGTTGGTCCGCTTCGATCAGGTGTACCACACCCACTTCATGTGTAACCAGCAGTTCATCCACCAGTACGACAACCTCTGGCCGTACCTGCGCGACCTCTACCAGACGCCGGGCGTCGCCGAGACGGTGAACATGGACCACATCAAGGAGCACTACTACACCACCCACCCCGACGTGACCCCGACGCGCATCATCGCGCGCGGCCCTGACCTCGACTTCGAGGCCGACCACGACCGCGACCGGCTCACGGGCGCGCCGCCGGCGCCGGCGGCGGACGACTGAGCGAGGGCGGTTCCGGGCGGCTCCGCCTGTTACCGGATACATCTGGTTCTTTGACCGGGTGAATCCGGCCCCGTTACCAGACGACTCGCCCCGGAGCGACGCCGTCGGTCAGCGGGGCGGCCGAGAGTGAGGAGACGACGAGAACAAAGGGAGAACCGAGAACGGTCCGCGTGGAGGCCGGGCTACCCTTCCATGCCGCCGAACGACAGGCCGTCTTCGACGGAGCGCTGCGCCGCGAAGTAGACGATCGCGACCGGCAGCGCGAACAGGTTCGCGAACGCCGCGAACCGAGTCCACGGCGTCGAGAACCGGCCCTCGGTCGCGATGTTGTACAGTTCGACCGAGAGCGGGTAGTTCTCCGGGCGCAGCAGGGTCTGCGCGATGATGAACTCGTTCCACCCGGCGAGCCAGACGAAGATGAGCACGACCGCGAGTCCCGGCTTCGTCAGCGGGAGGATCACCTCCCGGATCGTCTCCAAGAAGCTCGCGCCGTCGACCATCGCCGCCTCCTCGTAGGAGACGGGGATGTTGTCCATGTACGTCTTCAGCAGCCACGTGTTGAACGGGATCGCGGACGCCGCGTAGAACAACCCGAGGATGAACAGGTTGTTCGTGAGCCCGTAGGAGCTGAACAGCGAGTACAGCGCCACAAGCGTCGCGATCGACAGCCCGGCGCCGATCTGCGTGAACAGCACGTAGCCGTAGAGGATGCGCTTGCGCCCCACGAACTGTCGGCGCGAGAACGCGTACGCCGCCGGGACGATCATGCCGAACCCGGCCGCGAGCGTTACGCTGACGATGTAGAGGCTGTTGAACACCGCGCCCGGACCGGTGTCGGTCCCGGCCCACCGGAAGCTGACCAGCCCGCCGCTCCCGCCGAGGACGAGCTGGGGGTACCCCCAGTCGCCGTCGACGAAGAAGAAGTCGGACTCGAAGATCACCCACCGGTACGCGCCGAGGTTGTACGTCGACGGGTCCGGGAAGATGCCGCTCGTGTTGAACAGCCGCGAGCCCTCCGCGAGCGACGCGGTCGTGATCCAGAACAGCGGGAACAGCAGCACGAGCACCATCGCGAGCCCGAACAACGTCATCAGGACGCTCTTCGTCACGTCCCACGAGCTGCGCTTCCCCGTGCGGACGTCGTAGATCGCGCGCCGGATCATCACGGAGAACCGCTTCGGTGCGGTCGCAAACGCGACCAGCTTCGAGCGGACCAGCGCGACCGCGGAACCGACAAGCGCGACCGCGGACTCGAGGGGGCTCATTCGTCACCCACCCCCTCGGCGAGGCCGCCGTAGCGCACGGCCACGTACATGAACATGCCGACGAACGCGATCCCGACGATCAGGATGGCCGCCGACAGGCCGAACTGGTTGAACGTGATCGCCTCGCGGTAGCCGTACACGATGATCAGCTCGTTCTGTCTCGACGGCCCGCCCTGATTGAACACCCACGGGATCAGGAACTGCTGGAACGAGGTCGCGGCCGTGAGGATCGACGCGAACAGCACCGGTCCCTTGATCGCGGGCAGCGTCACGGTGCGGAACCGCTGGAGCGCCCCCGCGCCGTCGACCATCGCGGCCTCGTGGAGCGACCGGGGCACGTCCTGTAAGGCGCTCACGATGATGATCACCATGAACGGGTACGCCAGCCACACCTCCGTGGTGACGTACGCGAAGAACGCCTCCCAGCGGCCGCTCAGGAAGCCGATTGGCACGTCGAACAGCAGGGCCTGTGGCGCCGACAGCGACGACATGAGCTCGTTGTATCGCCCCAGTATCGTGTTGAACACGCCGTATCGCGCGTCGCTGAACATTCCGCGCCAGACGGTGATCGTGAAGATGCCGGGGAACCCCAGCGGGACGATCACCGCCGCGCGCATGTAGCGCTTCCCGGCGACGCGCACGTGGTTGAGCAGCAGCGCGATCCCCACGGCGAGGAACACCTTGATCACGAGCGAGACGGCGACGAACAGCCACGTCGTCGTCATCGAGGTCCAGAACTGCGAGTCGCCGATCAGCTGGGCGTAGTTCGCGAGCCCGATCAGGTCGGCGCCCCCGCCGATCACGGACCCCGCGAACGTCGCGTCGGTCAGCGAGATGTAGAAGAGGTAGAAGATCGGGTACAGCATGAAACTCGAGAAGAGCAGCACGCCGGGCGCGACGAGGAGCAGCCCCCAGTCGCGACTGGAGAACGGCAGCGCCGATCGGAGACGCGCCAGCCCGCTCACGCCGGTTCCAGGTTGCGAAGAGGCCATCGCTCCGAGGGGTGCCTACAGCGCCTCCCGGATCTCGGAGGCGGCCTGGTCGAGCGCGGCGTCGCTGTCCTGCTCGTCGTTGAAGACGCGCTCTAACGCCTCCGTCACGGGCGTCCAGACGCTGTCCATGTCCGGGTGCGTCGGGATGGGGACGCCGTGGTCGACCTGCTGGGCGAACGCCTGGACCTCGCTGGAGAGGTCGTCGTTGCCCACGACGTCGGCCAGCACGGGGATGTACCCCTGCTCTTCGGCGTTGGTCTGGATGATATCCTCGTTCGTGGTGTACCACTCGGCGAGTCCGGTCGCCGCGTCGACCGTGGACTGGTCGGCGTCGGCAAGCATCGAGCTGAAGTAGAACAGCTGGATGCCCGAGTACGAGCGCGGGTGGTTCCCGTCGACGGTCGGCAGCGTCGTGACGCCGAGGTTCTCGACCTCGCCGCTGAGGTTGCCGAGCTCCCACGGCCCGTTGATCGCGAACGGCGCGAGTCCGTCGGCGAACGCGACGATCTGCGACTCGTAGCCGGGGTCGGCCGGCACGTAGTCGGACAGCGTTTCGAGGGCGTCCATGCCCCGCTTACACGCGTCGCTGTCGACGCCGACTTCGAGGTTCCCCTCGTCGAAGATGTTCCCGCCGTACGCCTGGATGAACCCGCTGACGAAGTAGGGGTTCGTCACGGGGTACGAGAGGCCGTACTCCCCGTTCTCCGGGTCGTGGTACTCCTCCATGATCGAGACCATCTCCTCCATGGTCTCTGGCGGCTCGTCGACCATGTCCTCGTTGTAGAACAGCGCGACGGTCTCGGAGGCGAACGGGAGCCCGTAGAGGCCGTCGTTGAACTGCGCCGCCTCCCGCGCCGCCTGCGTGTAGCTGTCGAGCGAGACGTCGACGTCGTCGCTCGCGTCGTAGAGGAACGGCGGGTCCTCGCGGACCGCGAAGCGGCCGACCCAGTCGTGCGCCCAGATCCACGAGTCAGGGCCGTCGCCGGCCGGGATCGCGGTTTCGAGCTGCTGGTCGAGCTCGCCGCCGGGCGCCTCCTTGTTGATGGTGTTACCCGTATCCGACTCGTACTGGTCGATGTAGTCGGTCAGCGCCTCGTCCTCCGCGTCGGCCAGGTCGGCCCACAGCCGCGCGGAGCCGGTGGTGCCGCCGTCGGAGCCGTCGCTGCCGTCCGATCCGTCTCCGCCGTCGGAGCCGTCCCCGCCGTCGCCGCCGGTGCTGATACAGCCCGCGAGCGCCGCGAGCGCAGTCGATCCCCCCACCGCCTTGAGCAGCGTTCTACGTTTCTCGTTCATGTGACTAGAACAAATGATGAATTATATTTTCATACATTTAGTGTTTGGGGTACGTCCCGATCGATCCGGATCGATCTGCGTCGAGTTCAGGACTCGACGATCGACTGGACCGACGCGAAAAGCCGATATTTGAGAAGAGATCCTTCACCATATATCAAGAAAACAGCAAAGAACTCATATGCCAGCGGACCCGCCATCAGGGAAATGGCACGCGTCACGCTCGATACGCTCCGAAAGGAGTTCGACCGGGGAACCATCGTCGCCGTCGACGACCTCGATCTGGAGATCGACGACGGGGAGTTCGTGACCGTTGTCGGACCGTCGGGCTGTGGGAAGACCACCACACTGCGAATGGTGGCGGGCCTCGAAGAGCCGACGTCCGGAACCGTCCACTTCGACGACGAAGACGTGACCGACATCCACGCGAAGGAGCGCCCGGTCGCGATGGTGTTCCAGAACTACGCGCTGTACCCCCACAAGACGGTCCGCGAGAACATGGCGTTCGGGCTCAAGATGAGCACGGAGATGACCACGGAGGAGCGCCACGAGCGCGTCCGCGACATGGCGGAGATGATGGGCATCGAGGACCTCCTCGACGACAAGCCCGACGAACTCTCGGGCGGGCAGAAGCAGCGCGTCGCGCTCGGCCGCGCCATCGCGCGCGAGCCCGAGGTGTTCCTTTTCGACGAGCCGCTCTCGAACCTCGACGCGAAGCTCCGCACGGAAATGCGCGCGGAGATCCAGAAGCTCCAGAAGGAGTTCGGCGTCACCGCGATGTACGTCACTCATGATCAGGAGGAGGCGATGACGATGGGCGATCGGCTCGCCATCCTGAACGACGGCGAACTCCAGCAGGTCGGCGAGCCCACCGAGGTGTACCAGAACCCGGTCAACGAGTTCGTCGCCGGCTTCATCGGCTCGCCGTCGATGAACTTCGTCGACGTCGACGTGGAGACGGACGGCGCCGGCGCGACGATCCGGAACGAGGAGGCGGGGCTGGACCTCGATCTTTCCGCGGAGTACGTCCGGGGTCACGACCTCCGGAACGGCCGGTACACGCTGGGCATCCGTCCGGAGAACATCGTCTTGGACGAGTCACCGAGCGGCGACGAGAACCTGCGCTCGACCGTCGAGGTCGTCGAGCCGATCGGCTCCGACAACTACGTCCACCTCACCGTGACCGAGGACTTCCTCGCCCGCTCGCCCGCCGACGTGAAGCCGGAGGCCGGCGACGAGGTCGGTGTCTCCTTCGCGGAGGAGCACATCCACCTGTTCGACCCCGAGACCGGCGAGGATGTGTTCCTCACCGACGAGGAGATCGCGGCCGCGGTCGCTTGAATAAGGTCGATTTTCGGAGACAGTCCGGACCTGTGAACCGTTCGTTCGTACTTTCCCTGCGCGCTGTGATTTGAGGCCAGTGGAACCTCGACAGACACCGGTAAAGCCCCAGTCGCGAGGCGGGCGCACGCTCGCTGCGCTTCTCAGTCGGTCGCGCTGCTCGCTCCTTGCGGTGTTTGCGTCGCGCGCCTTCGCCCTCGCGGCTGACACTTTGACTCACCCCGCACCGCAACCGCACCTCACCCCTCCCCAACCTCGTCGCTGGCACCCTCCGCTTCGCTCCGGGAGCCGGCGACTCCCTCGCGCGTGCCGTCTCGCGGCCGCCGAGGGCGGCCGCTCGCAGGCACGCGCCGCCGCAGTTCATGTATACACAGCGGCACCACGCGAGCGCCTCCCCTCACGCCGTCACCGCCGACAACGGCTTGAAGTGCGCGCTCGTCCGACGGAGCGTACGAATGGAGCCGCCAGACATCGAGCGGTTGGACGAGCGGACCGTCCAGCGGATCGCGGCGGGCGAGGTCGTCGAGCGGCCCGCGAGCGTCGTGAAGGAGCTGGTCGAGAACAGCCTCGACGCGGGCGCGAGCCGCGTCGCCGTCTCGGTCGAGGCGGGCGGGACGGAGGGGATCCGCGTCCGCGACGACGGCGTCGGAATCCCCGAGGACCAACTGGAGGCGGCCGTCGCGGAGCACGCCACCTCGAAGATCGGCGACATCGAGGACCTCGACCGCGGCGTCGCCACGCTCGGCTTCCGCGGCGAGGCGCTGTACACGGTCGGCGCGGTCTCGCGGCTCACCGTCCGTTCGCGCCCCCCGGAGGCCGAGGCCGGCGCGGAGATCACCGTCGCGGGCGGCGACGTGGGCGAGGCCCGCCCGGCGGGCTGTCCCGCGGGAACAACCGTCGAGGTCGACGACCTGTTTTATAACACTCCCGCGCGCGAGAAGTTCCTCAAGCGGACCGCGACCGAGTTCGATCACGTCAACACCGTGGTGACCGGGTACGCGCTGGCGAACCCCGACGTGGCAGTGTCGCTCGAACACGACGGCCGCGAGACGTTCGCGACCGAGGGGAACGGCGACCTCCGCTCGGCCGTCCTCGCCGTCTACGGCCGCGAGGTCGCCGAGTCGATGATCGACGTGGAATGGACGCCGGAGGGAACCGACGCGGGCGACGACTCCGCCGACGCACCGGTCCGGCGGGTGACGGGGCTCGTCTCGCACCCGGAGACGACGCGCTCGACGCGCGACTACCTCTCGACGTACGTCAACGGGCGGTACGTCACCGCGAGCGCGCTGCGCGAGGCGACGTTGGAGGCGTACGGCGGTCAGTTGGCCCCCGACCGCTACCCGTTCGCGGTCCTCTTCGTCGAGGTCCCGGCCGGCGACGTGGACGTGAACGTCCACCCCCGCAAGCTGGAGGTCCGCTTCGACGAGGGGCCTGCGGTCCGGGAAGCGGTCGAGGCGGCCGTCGAGGGGGCGCTGCTCGACCACGGCCTGATCCGGTCGACGGCGCCCCGGGGCCAGTCGGCGCCCGACGAGACGGCGGTCGCCCCCGAGACGCCCGACACCGAGGCCGTGGGCGGCGCGGACACCGACCACGAGCGCGCCGCCCGCGAGGGGCGCGAGTCCGCGGCAGTCTCCGACTCCGGGACGCCAGGCGACCCCGGAACGTCGGCGAACACTGAAGATCCCGGCCGAACCCCGGACTCGGTGACCGACGCCGACCCGGGTCAGGGCGACGACGACCCCGCGACGCCGACCGAACTGGACCCGTCCGACGACGCGGCGTGGGCCGTCGACGACCTCGGCGAGGGGGAGAGGACCCGGGCCGAACCAACGGCAGAGCCCGCGGGCGAGCCCCGGGACGGCGACGCGAATCACAACGCGAGCGGCGACGATCGACCCAGTCCGCAGAGCCGGCAGAGCGACGGCGCGGAGTGCGAGCCGAGCCGAGGCGAAGCGGCAACCAGCGACGAGACGGCAGTCGGCGACCAAACGAAAGTCGGGGACGAAACGACAGTCGGCGACGGAACGACGGTCGGCGACGGAACGACGGTCGGAGACGAAACGACGGCTGGCGACGAGACAGCGAATGGCAGCGGAGCGGCGGGGGGCGACCGGAGGGGAGCCCGGGCGGACGCGGCTCGGTCGGCACCCCGAACACGGGCACGGACCCGGCAGCGGACGCTGGACGGCGAGGCGACCGAGGCCGAGCGCGAGTTCGACTCGCTGCCTCCGCTGCGGGTGCTCGGTCAGCTTCATGAGACGTACGTCGTCGCCGAGGCGCCGGACGGGCTCGTGCTGATCGACCAGCACGCGGCCGACGAGCGCGTGAACTACGAGCGGCTGAAGGCGACCGTCGCGGACGGCGCGGAGGCGCAGGCCCTCGCGGAGCCGGTCCGGATCGGGTTGACCGCCCGCGAGGCGGCGCTGTTCGAGGAGTTCGTCGACGAACTCACCGAGATCGGATTCCGTGCGGAGCGCGCCGACGAGCGCGAGGTCGCGGTGACGGCGGTCCCGGCCGTCTTCGACGCCGCGCTCGACCCGGACCTCCTGCGAGATTCCCTGTCCGCGCTGGTCGACGACGCTGCCGAGGGCGACGAACCGGTCGTCGGCGCCGTCGACGAGCTGCTCGCCGACCTCGCCTGTTACCCCTCGGTGACGGGGAACACCTCGCTGACCGAGGGCCGGGTCGTCGACCTCCTCGACCGGCTCGACGCCTGCGAGAACCCCTACGCCTGCCCGCACGGGCGTCCGGTCGTGATCCGGATCGACCGCGAGGAGATCGGGTCCCGGTTCGAACGCGACTACCCGGGACACGGCGGCCGGCGCGCGGAGTGAGCCCGGCGGCGCGAGGACCTGGATCGAGGCTCGGCGAGGCGCCCGGATATCAGAACTGATAGTATTGGGGCGCCGTTTAACACGTCGGTTTCCCTGATGGATCACATGCCGATCGCATCGGTGAAAGACAGCTACGGGGTGAAACTTGGCGTCGGATACGTGGCGACGGGGGCGTTCATCGTCGCCGTCGGGCTGGCCACCGACGACGCGAACGCGACGGTCGTCGCGGCCGTCGCCGGTCTCCTGACGCTCGGGTCGATCAACGCGGCCGAGACGATCGCCAGCGTCACCGAGATCGGCGCGCAGACGCGGCGCGTCGCCAACGGGGACATCGACAGGGAAGTACAGTCCACCCGGACCGACGAGTTCGGGGAGCTCGCGGGATCCATCGAGCAGATGCGGGTCTCGCTGAAGGACCGGCTAACGGAGATGGAACGGACCCAAGACGAACTGGAGAGCGCGCGGGCGGAAGCGACCGAGATGGCCGACCGCTACCGGCGGACGGCCGACCGGTACGCCGAGGTGATGGAGGAGGCGGCGACCGGCGACCTCACGCGGCGCGTCGATGTCGACGAGAGCGACGAGAGCCTCGCGACCGTGGGCGAGTCGTTCAACCGGATGATGGACGACCTCCAGGGGACGGTGGAGACGGTCCGCGAGATGGCCGACCGGATCGAGGCCGACGCCGGCGAGATGGCGGAGATGAGCAACGAGGTCGAGCGGCGCGTCGCCGGCGCGACCGAGAGCGCGACGACGATCCGGGGACAGGCGGGCGACCAGCGCGCGGAGCTCGAGTCCATCGCGACCGACATCGAGACCATCAGCGCGTCCGCCGAGGAGATCGCGGCGACCGTCGATGACCTGTCGGACCGAAGCGAGGCGGTCGCGGCGACGAGCGACGACGCCCGCAGCTCCTCCCAGAGCGCGCTGGCCGAGATGGCCGAGGTCGAGGAGGAGGCGGAGCAGGCCGTCGACCGGGTCGAACAGCTTCAGGACGGGATGGACGAGATCACCGAGATCGTCGACATCATCGGCGAGATAGCGGAACAGACCAACATGCTCGCGCTCAACGCCTCGATCGAGGCGGCCCGGGCGGACGGCTCCGGCGACGGCTTTAGCGTCGTCGCCGAGGAGGTGAAGGAGCTCGCCGAGGAGACGCAGTCGCGCGCGAACGAGATCGATACGATGATAGACGACATCGCCGACCAGACCGAGGAGGTGACGGTGTCGATCCGGTCGACACAGGAGCGCGTCCAGACCGGGACCGACACCGTCGAGTCGACGCTCTCCGACATCGAGACGATCGCCGACTCCGTCGACGAGATCAGCGGCTCGCTCGGGGAGATCCGTCGGACGACCGCCGACCAGGCCGACACGGTACAGGACACGGCCGGCTCCGTCGACGAGATCACGGAGCTCAGTACCGAGACCGCGGAGACGGCGGAGCAGACGGCGACGGAGATACAGGAGGGCCAGTCGGTCGTCGAGGACGTGTCCGACTCCCTGCGCGAGTTCCAGACCGACGCCGTGACGACGCTCCAGGACCGGGTCGCGGCGTTCACCGTTGATGAGACGTCCGGCGCCGACGGGCCGGCCACCGGGGGCGGAACGGCGCGCTCGCGAGCGACGACCGACGGAGGTGCGCGATGACGGGCGCGGTCAGCGCCGCGTACTGGATCGCGGCGGTCGCCTTCCTCGTCGGCCTCGGGATCACCGCGGCGCTGTACGCGAAGCTCGGCGAGTCGGAGGACCGCGGTCGCCTGGCCGCGCTGGCGGTGATACCCGGCTTCGCCGGGCTCGCGTATGCCGGAATGGCGCTCGGTATCGGAACCGTGACCGTCAACGGGGCCGAGCTGGTCGGCCTCCGCTACGTCGACTGGATCGTCACCACCCCGCTCCTGGTCGGGTTCATCGGCTACGTCGCCGGCGCGTCCCGCCGCGCGATCGCGGGCGTGATGCTCGCCGACGCGCTGATGATCGCGTTCGGCGCCGGGGCGGTCGTGACGGGCGGGACGCTCAAGTGGGTGCTGTTCGGCGTCTCCTCGATTTTCCACGTCACGCTGTTCGCGTATCTGTACGTGGTGTTCCCGCGGGCCGTTCCCGACGACCCGATGCAGCGGGGGCTGTTCAGCCTGCTGAAGAACCACGTCGGCCTGCTGTGGCTGGCGTACCCGTTCGTCTGGCTGATGGGTCCGGCGGGGATCGGCTTCACCACGGGGGTGGGCGCCGCGCTGACGTACGCCTTCCTCGACGTGTTGGCGAAGGTCCCGTACGTCTACTTCTTCTACGCCCGCCGACAGGCGTTCACCGACGTGGTGTCGGCCGCGACCGCTGACCGCGAGGACGCGACCGACGCGGTCGGCGACGGCGCGCCGACCGCGGCGGACTGAACCGGGCTCGCAGATCCTCGCCGGGGGCGGGTGAGACGGCGGGGCGCGACCTCGACGGCGGCCGACAGTGTTGGGACGGACGGACCCCACCGCGGCCGCGGAGAGGTACGTTTTAGGCGACCGCGGTGGACCCACCGACATGGAACGCGTAGCGATCGTCGGCGCGTCGATGACGCGGTTCGGGCAGCGCGACGCTTGGCTCCGGGAGCTGCTGGCGGAGGCGGGCGCGGCCGCGCTCGACGACGCCGGCGTCGACGGCGGCGACCTCGATCACCTGTACGTCTCGAACATGGCCAGCGGCGAGTTCGAGGGGCAGACCGGCGTCCCGAACGCGCTCGCCCACGACCTCGCCGCCCAGCCGGCGTACACGGCGCGGATCGACCAGACCTCCTCCTCAGGCGGGGCAGGGGTGTACGCGGCGTGGCAGTCGGTCGCCTCGGGCGCGAGCGAGCTCACGATGCTGGTCGGCGGCGAGAAGATGACCCACCGGACGACCGCGGAGGCGACGGACGTGATCGCGTCGCTCACGCATCCGGTGGAGTACAAGCAGGGCGTCACGCTCCCCTCGTTCGCGGGCCTCACGGCGCGGCTCTACCTCGACGAGTACGACGCGCCCCGCGAGAGCCTCGGGAAGGTCGCGGTGAAAAACCACCGGAACGGCGTGGACAACCCTCACGCGCAGTTCCGGAAGGAGATCGACCTCGACACGGTCCTCGACTCGCCGATCGTCGCGGACCCGCTCCGACTGTACGACTTCTGTCCGATCACGGACGGCTCGGCGGCGCTCGTGTTCTGTCCCGAGTCGGTGGCCGAGGAGTACGCGCCCGACGGCAACTACGCCGTGGTCTCGGGCATCGGCGGGGCGACGGACACCCACGTCGTCCACGAGCGCGCGGACCCGACGACGATGGGCGGCGTCGTCGACTCCTCCGAGGTCGCCTACGAGATGGCCGGGATCGGCCCGGACGACGTCGACGTGGCCGAGCTCCACGACATGTTCACCATACTGGAGTTCCTCCAGAGCGAGGACCTCGGCTTCTTCGAGAAGGGAGAGGGGTGGAAGGCGGTCGACGGCGGCGTCACCGACCGCGACGGCGACCTCCCGATCAACACGTCGGGAGGGCTCAAGTCCAAGGGCCACCCGCTCGGGGCCAGCGGCGTCGCGCAGGTGTACGAGATAGTCAAGCAGGTCACGGGCGACGCCGGACCGCGGCAGGTCGAGGCCGACACGGGGATCGCCTGTAACGTCGGCGGGTTCGGGAACTGCGTGACCACCACGATCTTGGAGGGAAGCCAATGAGCGACCACGAGACGACCGACACCGACGCGGACGGGCAAGGGGACAGCGCCGAACCGACCTTCGAGGCCGCCGAGTACGCCGACGGCACGGTCACGTACCCGCCCCACACCGTGGGCCCGAACGGCGCCGAGCGCGTCGGGACGGTCGACCTCCGCGAGTACGAGGCGCGCGTGGTGACGTGGACGACCTCGACCGCGACGCCCCCGGGCGTCCGCGAGCCGAACACCCTCGCAATCGTCGAGTTCGAGATGGGCGACGACTACGACGGGCCGCCGGTCCGCGCGCTCGGACAGATAGCCGAGCGCGACGAGGCAGGCGGCGTCACAGGCGACGACGGGGACGATAGTGACAACGGCGGCGACCAGTTCAGCGTCGATATCGGCGACCGGATCGAGCCGGTGTACGCCGACGAACTGCGCGAGCCGGGCGCCGGCATCCGCGAGCCCGAGAGCCAGGACTGGGACGGCTTCCGGTTCCGCCCGGTGGAGTAGCCGGACGCGAATCTCACGCGCGGAACCGCGCCGCGTCGGAGTCGGCGAGCGGGCCGAGCCGCGCCTCGTGGACCCCGCCGAGCGTGTACACGTCGGGGCGGTATCGGATCGGCTTGGTCACCCCGTGTTCCTCCCTGAGCCGGCGTCGAACCCGGTCGACGTCCGTTCGATCGAAGTAGTTCGGCGTGAACACGAGCACCGCGTGGTCGGACTCGCCGAACGCCTCGCACCCGGCGGCGGTCGCGACCTTCGCGTCCCAGAACCGCTCGGCCGCGACGTCGTCGACCACCGCCTCCCAGAGGTCGTCGACCGCCTCCGCCGGACGCTCGACGAGCCACTTCCCGCTCAGGTACGTCGTCTCCAGCGCGAGGCGGTCGGCGTCGCGGACGGTCTCGGGGCCGGCCGATAGCGACTCCTTTCCGGCGTCGACCCCCGGTGCGTCCGCCTCGGTCGTCGCGGCCGGCCGCATCACGTCGTGCGCCGGGAAGTAGCCGTCGCGGGCCTGGCGGGGGAACCCCGTCACGTGTTTGACCCGGAGCCAGTGCCACCCGGCCTCGTCGATCGCGGTGGGCGAGCGGTCGGTGACCATGGGGCCGGTTCCGCGTCGCGGGACAAAACGGTCTCGCCGGCGGAGCGGGGCGGAACGGTCACTCCGCGATCGGTCCGCGGCGTTCAGATGTCCCGGTAGTCCCCGAGCCGCGCCCCGTCGAGCAGGTAGGCGTCCGCGGCGGGGAGCGCCGCGGGGAGGTACGGCGCGAGGAACGACTGGCCCTCGACGTTGACCCACGTCCCGCCGGAGCGCTCGTTGAACGCGGGGAAGACGACGAGCTCCGGCGGATCGGCCGGCGGGCCGGGAGCATCACCAGACTCGGAGAACGCCGCGGGGTCGAGGGTCCCGCGGAGCCACGCGCGCTCGACGCGCGACCCGCCGACCGAGTCCTCCAGTCGGACCTGCGGGTGCTCGTGGCCGGTACAGATCACGTCGGCGTCGCGGAGCGCGGGGTCGGACCACGTGTGGCCGTGACAGACCGCGACGCCGGAGGCCGACCCGCGACCGAGCCGCCCGCCCTCGGGGCCGATCACGTCGAGGTCGGCCGCGAACGCCTCCGCGACGCCCGCGTCGTGGTTCCCCTCGACGAGCGTCATCGGGACGCGGTCGGTGACGGCGCGGATCAGGGCCTCCAGCTCCTCCCGTTCGTCGCCGTCGGGTGCGCCGATCCGGTGCGCGAGGTCGCCGAGGACGACGAGCCGGTCGGCGTCGGTCTCGGCGACGAGGTCGCAGAGCCGCTCGCGGCGCTCGTCGGCCCGGGAGTCGAGTTCGACGCCGCGCTCGTAGCGCAGTCCGACCTCGATGCCCGCGTGGACGTCGGCGACGAGCAGCGCGCGCTCCGCGCCGAGGTCGGCCACCGCCGCCGGCTCGCCGACGACCGGCTCGACCCGCGCCATCAGATCGGCTTGAGCAGCCCGTCGCCCGGCTCGTAACACTGCCCGCTCATCAGCGCGTCCTGAATCGCGTCCTCGACCGCGCCCGGTTCGACCCCGTGGTCGTCCGCGACGCGCTCGACGACCGCCTCGCGGGGCGCCCCGTCGCCGTCGTCGAGGTCGTCCATCGCCGCGACCGCCGCGGCTTCGAGGTCGATGTCGTCAGCTGCGTCTCCGTCGGTCTCGGCCTCATCTCCGTCGTCCGTCGCGGCGGCGGTGTCGGGCTCCGGGCTCTCTGCGGCGGCCGAATCGTCCGCGGCCGCCGCGGAGTCGTCGTCGGGCTCTTCGACGATCTCCTCGGGGTCGGGCACGTCGATGTCGGCCTCGCCCGGCTCGTCGACCTCGGTCCCGGTCGCGAAGTCGGTGCCGAACTCGGACTCGATCTCCTCGCGCTCCTCGTCGTCGAGCTGGTACATGTCGTCCCCGTCGGCGTCCGGGTCGGGGGAGGGGCTCGCGCCCTCGTCGCCCCCGGCGTCGAGGTCTCCGATGTCGTCATCGCCGCCCGCGTCGAAGTCACCGATGTCGTCTCCGTCGTCACCGGCGTCGAAGTCGCCGAGGCCGCCGTCGTCGGCCGCGGCACCTTCGTCGGTCGTGATGCTATCGTCGGTCACGGTACTCTCGTCCGTCGGCTCGGTGGAGTCGCCCGCATCGCCGAGCGATCCGGAGTCGGCGGTCGCGGTCGCCTCCGGTTCGGCCGTCTCGCTTTCCGAGGATTCCGCGGATCCGGCGCCCTCCATCTCGGCCGCGTCGTCGAGCAGCGACTCGGCCTCGGCGGTCGATCCGACGGCGGCGGTCGACGAGTCGGTATCCGCGGTCGACGTGGTAGCCTCGGCGGTCGGTTCGGCCTCGCTCTCACCGGTGGCGGGTTCCGGGTCGGAGCCGACGTCCGCGGCCGCGGTCGCGTCGGCCTCGGGCGTCGCCGCCGGCTCCGCGATCGTCATGTCGGTGTCGGGGAGCGGACCAATCGCGGTCGCGTCCCCCTCGTCGGGGGCGACGTCGATCGACCGGACCTCGTCGCGGTCGCCCGCGATCAGCTCGAGCGCGTCGACCGCGAGCCGGCGGACCGCCTCTGCGTATGCCGCGGTCGTGCCGTAGTGGTCGAGCGCCTTCGGGATCCCGGCGGCGAGCGGAGCCGGGGCGCCGCCCGCCTCCAGCGCCGCGCGGAGCTCGTCGCCGCGCAGGTCGGAATCGAGGGCCTGCTCGAACGCCGCGAGGCGGTCGAGCGTCGCCTCGGCGGCGGAGACAACCCAGCGGTCGCGGGTGTCGGCGTCGACCTCGTTGAGGCTCTCCGGGCGGACGGAGGTGAAGACGCGGTCGGAGTCCTCGGGCTCGAAGGTGCGCGCCTTGCCGGTGAGCGCGACGAACGCCGGCGGGTCGGCGCGCTCCAAGAAGGTCTGCGCCTCCGGCTGATACTGGCCGGCGTAGGTGACGAACGCGCCCGACGGGTCGACGACGCGACCGCGCCGCGTCTCGTCGTTCACGCGCTCGACCTCGGTGAGCACGCCGGCGGTGAACAGGCGGTTCACCCGCGCGCCGGTCGGGGTGACGACGTAGTTGGGGGCGCGCTCCTCGTCGCTCTCGGAGTACGACAGCGAGGCGTCGTCGAACTCGGCGGCGAACACCCGGTAGGCGACCTCACGCGTGCCCGGCCCGTCGTCGCTCATTCGCCCACCTCCGCGAGCGCGGCGCGGGCGTGGGCGGCCGGGTCGTCAGCGGCGATCTCGAACTCGGCCGCGTCGAGGGTCGCGCCGTAGTCGTCGACCGAGAGGTTCCCGCGGACGCGGTAGGCGCGCCCGACGAGCGAGTCGGCGATGTCGTCCGCGACGACCTCCTTGTCCATCGCGTCCTTCGCGGCGGCGAGGGCGTCGTCGAGCCCGCCGCCGTACACCTCGGCGGTGAGCTCGTCGTCCAGGACGACGGTCACGGTGTCGGTGCCGTCGTCGAGGATGGCCTTCACCCGTAGGTCGTCCTCGCCGTCCACGTCCCCGTGGCTTCGGCACTGGCCGTTCTGGACGACGCGGCCGCACTCGGGGCAGCGCTCGATGAGCCCGGAGCCGTCGCGGACCTCCAGCACGTTCCCGACGACCTCGACGTCGAACATTCCGCCGGAGCCGACGGCGTCCGCGACAGACAGCCGCGGGGCGTCCTCCGCGACCTCGACGGGGTCGGGGAGCGGCGTCACCGTCGAGAACTCGGTGAGGTTGATCGAGGGGACGCCGCGGAACTCCCGGACGTACACGTCCTCTATCCGGAGGTCGGCGCCGACCTCGATCTCGGAGCGCGGCTGCCAGTCGGTGAAGAGGAGCTTCGCCGTCTCGTCGCCGACGACCCCTTCGAGGATCTCGGTCTCGCCGTCGCGCCCGGAGATGGTCTTCTCGTCGACCTCCAGCACGCGGACCTCCACGTTGCGGCCGCGGTCGCCGGCCGCGATGTCGACGAGGCTGCGGTCGCCGCCCACCTCGCGGTCGACCGAGACCTCCTCGTCGGCGATGGCGACCGTCGTCGAGTCGTTGAGGTTCAGCTCCGGCGCCCCCTCCCACTCGCGGACGCCGGCGTTGCCGATCGTCAGCGAGTCGCCCGGCTCGAAGCCGAAGTCCTGCCACGCGGTGTAGGAGATGACGCCGGTCTCGTCGGCGATTTCGCCCTCCCGGATCGTGAGGTCGTCCCCCTGATACCGGATCGTGCGCGTCCCCTGCGTCAACACGCGAACCGTCACCGTCACGCCGTCGTGGTCGGTGGTGATCTCGCCCACGTCGACGGCGTCGGGCGTCGGCGTCGAGCCGCCGCCCCCGCCGCCGTGCTTCCGGCGGACGCTCTGTTTCGCCTCGTCGATGGGGACGCTGTACTCCAGTAAGTTCTGTAGGTCGGCTTTGACCTCCTCTTTGTCGACGCCGAGGTCGGAGGCGAGCTCCTCGGCATGGCTGTTGACGTCCATCGAAGCGAGGTTCGGCGCGGCCGCACAAAAGGATTCACCACCGGTGAGCGCCGGCGACGGACCGGCCCGCGGCGCCGTCGGGGACGGCCGGTAGGGCTAAACCGTCCCCGGTCGCAACGTGGGGCATGGACGAAATCGACATCGACGCGCGCGTCACCGACGACCGCACGGTGGTCGACGTGGCCGGCACGCGAGACGTCGCGGTCGTCGTGCGGTCGGAGGGCGGCGAGCGGATCTACCTTCCCCCCGAGGGGTTCGACGACCCGGTCGGGGGGTCGCCGTACACCTCGCCGTATCAGGG